>CALBOC010000382.1 GCA_937896705.1 uncultured Micrococcaceae bacterium
AGGGTTTCGCTATTGGTGCTCATAATTCTATTGTCACTCACCAACATGAAAGTTTCGACTAACCTAAACTAGTTGGAGGTTAATCCACAGCCTCACAACCAAACGTGTAATTTTTCGATAATGGAAAGTGATACCTCCATGGCACAACCGTCCACTCTCGACCAGGTTATTAACCTGGCAAAACGCCGCGGATTTGTATTCCAGGCCGGTGAGATTTATGGCGGTTCACGCTCTGCATGGGACTATGGTCCACTCGGCGTTGAACTCAAAGAAAACATCAAGTCTCAGTGGTGGAATACCTTCGTTCGAGGACGCGGCGACATGGTCGGGTTGGACTCTTCCATTATCCTGCCTCGCCAGGTGTGGGAGGCCTCCGGTCACGTCGAGACGTTCGTCGATCCGCTGGCCGAGTGCATGGCGTGTAATCACCGCCACCGCGACGATCACCTGATCGAGGCATTCGAAGCCAAACACGGTCGCACTCCAGCACGTGAAGAACTGGTGTGCCCAAATTGTGGTACTCGCGGTCAAATGACTGAAGCGCGCACTTTTTCCGGTCTGATCCGGACCTTCCTGGGTCCTGTGGCCGACGAGGAAGGTCTGCACTACCTGCGTCCAGAAACCGCCCAGGGGATGTACCTGAACTTCCTCAATGTGATTAACACCGCCCGAAAGAAACCACCTTTTGGGATGGGACAGATCGGAAAAGCGTTCCGCAACGAGATCACTCCGGGCAACTTTATCTTCCGCACCCGCGAATTTGAACAAATGGAAATTCAATACTTCGTCCCACCGACCGAAGCCGATCAGTGGTTCGACACCTGGGTAAACCTTGCCCAGGACTGGTTCTTCGATTTGGGCCTGAAATCCGATAACTTGCGCCAATACAATGTGCCAGACGGTGAACGGGCACACTACTCCTCGGTGACCATTGACCTGGAATATAAGTTCGGTTTCGCCGGCAGTGACTGGGGTGAATTGATGGGTATTGCCAACCGTGGCGACTTCGACCTGTCGAATCACACCGAAGGCTCTGGCACGAAGATGCAATACTTCGACCAAGCCACCGAAGAGCACTACACGCCGTATGTCATCGAGCCATCGTGGGGTCTGACCCGATCACTGATGGCATTCCTCGTCGACGCCTACGCCGAAGATGAGGCGCCCAATGCCAAAGGTGGCGTTGATAAGCGCACGGTGTTGCGGCTCGACCCACGCTTGGCTCCGGTCAAAGCAGCCGTCCTGCCGCTGTCCAAGAAAGCCGAGTTGGCACAACCGGCAAATCAACTGGCAGATCAGCTGCGTAAACGGTGGAACATCGACTATGACGATGCCGGGGCCATCGGGCGTCGCTACCGTCGTCACGATGAGATCGGGACCCCGTACTGTGTCACCTTTGACTTCGACTCGCTGGACGACAACGCCGTCACGGTTCGTGATCGCGACTCAATGGCTCAAGAACGCGTGTCCTTGGACAAGGTCGAGAGCTACCTGGCAGAGCGTTTAGGGTGCTAAGTGCACATCCGTGAGTGGCAAGACGGCGATGACCTGCGCTTGTTGGAGATCTTCGGTGACCCAGCAAGCGCACAACAGCACTATGATCGCACCATGTTGGGGCCTTCGACCCAGGAGCCCTTCGGCGTGTGCCTGGTCGCCGAAGATGATGGTGTTCCGGTCGCAGCCGGAGCAATTCGAGCACAAGCCATCCATCCAATGCGGATGTGGTGCTTCATCGAAACCGCTCCGCTGCAACGGCGCAGGGGGATCGGCAGTGCGCTGTTGAACCAGCTTGTTGAACGTCTCCCGACCGACACGGCACTCAAGGCACGCTCGGTGGCCGGTGACGACGCTACCGCCGCGTGGTTACAGGCCCACGGGTTCGCCCAAATACAGCGGGCGCAGCGGATTCTTGTCGCTGCTGGCACGTTCGATGCCTCAGATATTGCGGTAGAAGAACTGGCCACCGGTTCGGTGGCTTTGTCCAAGGTCGCCGCCGAGTACTACAACGCCACGCACCACTGGGATCCGTCGAATCTTAGTATCACCCAAGCCCAGCAGCTGTTACTGGCACCCCAATCCGGGGCCCAGCAAGCCTTCGTGACTCGGCAAGATGGGCGCATCGTTGCTTTTGCCATCGCCTATCCGGGGCCGGTGCCTAATGTTGTGGATCTGTTTGTCGGCTACGACCCGCAGTATGAGGATCCAGCGGATCATGTGAAAGCTTTGGTGGCGGTGGCTGGTGAACATCGCAGTTTGGCCATCGAGAGTGATCAGTCGACCACGGTGCTGAGGGGGCTGTTGGCCCAAGCCATCGGCGATGATCAGGCCTTGGTAGAGCACGAGTCCGTTATCTGGGCGACAGACGCATCCACCCATGCCTAACGTTCCATCGACGATCCCTGCCACCCGACGCAGGGTGACCCTCTGGATGTTCGGCATCCTGGTCCCGCTGGGTATCGCGCTGCTGGGTGCGATGATCTGGTTGTGGCCTTCTGGAAACTACCAAGAACTATCACTGGATGACCCCTTATGGCACCACAGACAGTTTCACGGTGGTATCCGGCTCGGTCTCATCGGTGCCCAATACACGCTGTGACGGCGGCGCCGAGACCGGCAGCCCGACCCGGGTGTAAGAGGACTTACAATGCCAAACCGCCCAGGTGGCCACGGATCGAGGCAGTTATGCAGTTGAGATCCCGGCCCAGGTTTCGGCCTCGGCCGAGGTGGTGCGGGGCGATAACCTCAAGATCCTGATCGGTGAGGACCTAGCCGAAGCCGGCGTCTTCGTCGACTTCGAACGGACCGTGCCGGTCGTGCTCTTGGTCGCGCTGTATGCCCTGGTGGTGGTAATCGTGGCCCGCCGTTTTGGGTTGGACTGATCGGCAGCATGCTGATCATGCTTGTGGTCCTCTACTTCGCCCACGGGGTCTCGCTGCGGACCACCACAGCGCTGTTGGGCACCTTTATCGGGCTGCTGGTGGCCGGTTTAGGTGTGCTGAACGATGTGACCATGACCCAGTCTTCGGCCGTCTGGGAGATCAAAGCAGCCCAACCCACGATCTCCGCGCGCAACCGCTTTGCAGCAGGGATGCGCATTGGCCGTGACCACATCGCCTCGACCGTGTACACGATTGCGTTGGCCTACGCGGGAGCCGCCCTGCCAATGCTGCTGGTCGTCTCACTGTATGAGCGTCCCATGATGGACACCCTGATGGATGCCGAAATAGTGGAAGAAGTGGTGCGCATTCTGGTCGGGTCCGTCGGTCTGGTCCTGACGATTCCGATCACCACCGGTATCGCCGTGGCGGTGACCAACGCGGTGGCAGAACCCGCGGGACAGCGCCCTCGCTCAGCGGTTGTCCACGATCACTGAGCCGATGGTCTGGTGCGAAAATACCAACTGAAGGCGATACTTGCCACGAGTAAAACTGCCGCACATGCCACATAGGTGATGTGACCGCCCCAGATGGTAAAACCGACCCCGCCGACTAAACCAGCGAACGCTAGCCCAATATCAAAGGTCATATTCCAAGCGACACTGCCTCGGTTTGGACTACCAGCTTGCTGGAATGCCATTAACAGGCTGGCTGCTTGGACGCTTCCGGTGCCGAAACCAAGTACCGCCATGGCCAGGAGCAGGACCCACCCGGCGGGTAACACCGCGGCAAAGACTAGCCCGATCAGGGTAATTACCAGCCCCGTAGTCATAACGCCGCTAGCTGCATGGCGGTCTAGCGTTGCGCTGCCGAGGAAGCGTCCGCCGATGACAAACACCTGCATGACAGCGATATACCACACCGGAGAAGCATCCGCCGCTGCCGGCCCGAAGGCAAGCACGAGCCCAAGGACCGTCAAGACGATAGCCGTCGGCAGTAGCACCGCTGCCAGTCCGACCACCTGTATCTGGCGCACCGGCTGAGCATGGTGCTGGCCGTCTGAGTGGGGTCCGGCGTGTTCGGTGACGTGTTTGGTTGGCACGGCTGCGACGGCAGGAATGGCCAGGAGGAGCAGCGCAAAACTCAACCATTTGACCTCGGTGCTCGACAGGAACGTGATCAGCCAGAGTCCCAGCGGCGCACCTATTGCGGTGGCCGTGGCCGTGGTTGCGCCAAAGAAACCAAGGGCCTTGCCGAGACGTTCCGGAGCCACCGTCGACGGGACCACCGCCGTGCCTATGACCACCAGTGCACCAAACCCGAGCCCGGACACAACACTACCGATGAGCAGGGCGACTAACGGGTCCGGGATGACCACCGTGCCTAAGTGCCCCAGGGCTTGCAGTCCGATGGCGGTCAAGAACGTATAGCGCGCGCCCAGCCGAGTGTTGAGGGCGGGAACCGCCGGCTGGATCACCACGACCGCAATCATCATGACGGTCAAGACGGTCCCCGCGGTGACAGCAGATAGCCCCAGGCTTTGGCCGATGTCGACCAGGGTGGAGTAATTGAGAAAAAAGGTGCCGAAACCAAACAGCGCCATCCACATGACCCCGAGCAATGCCGGGGTCAACGTCCGTTGCGGTTTAGGCTCTTCGGCAGAAATCGGCAGGAGCATACCCATGACCCTAGAGCATGGTCTGAGGAGGGCAGTAGTGTTAGGGCTTGAGGCGCAGCACGGCCATTAAAAACTCGCCGTCTTCGTCGAACGGATCAAACTGCCAGGACCCGAACCGCTGATAGACCGCCAAACCGGCCTGTTCCGCATCCGCGGTGAACTGGTGATTCGAATAGCCGCGCGCCAACTGAAACCCGGTCACGAAACGAGAGCTGGCGTGCATGTGCTGAGCCACATTGACCAGGGCCGGGATGCGTTCCCAATCGGCTAAGAAAGTCTGAACGTTGCCCGCCGACACAATAATGTCGAAGGTTTTGACTTCGCCGGAGTCATCACGCAACACAAAATCGGCCAGGTCTGCTACCTCAAAATGCGCCTGCGGATATTTCGCGGTGGCGACCTTGACCAGGTGAGGATCTAGATCAATGCCGGTTACCTGATGACCGACTGCCGCGAGGTAACCGGCGACTCGACCGTTACCCGACCCGGCATCCAAAATGCTAGAGCCTCGTGCGGCGAGCGCATCGATGGCTCGTGCTTCCCCATCGATATCATTGCCAGCGGCTTCAAGGCGTTCCCACCGCTGGGCGTAGCGTTCCGAATGCGTGGGATCCTGCATGGCCTGACGCCATTTATTCAGCTCGCGTTCGGACTCGGCGGGCTGCTCGGCCGTTGCTTTGGGAGTGGCAGACAGTGAAAGGGTGTGAGCAGAGTCGGGGGTTGAAAGAAATTCCTCGTGAGACATATGCCCATTGTAGAAGTCAGTTCGGTGAGCGGGTGCGCATTCCACGATCGGCAAGATTGCACCGCCCCAACCCATCCATCGATTAATGCACAGCATATTGACCACAGTGTGCATGTATGCACACTGACTGTGAGGTATTGGTCACTGCCTTTCAGTCCGTAACTGTGGCATACGCCACCGCATAGGTGGCATATTAGACATAACGCACACAACAGAACATTCTGTTGTGGCACGAGCCTCATTAGCGCACCGCAGGGAAATACCTGCGGTGCCGTTCATGTCGAAAGGGACACGATGACACAGACACTGACGCAACAAACCCTGAGCCACTACATAAACGGCCAGGCCGTTGAAGGGAAATCGGGGCGCTTTGCTGATGTCTATCACCCAGCCACCGGTGAAGTAGCAGCCCAAGTACCGCTGGCTACCGAAGAAGAAGTCCACGAAGCGATTGAGATTGCCAAACAAGCACAGATCGGCTGGGCACAACTCAACCACCAGCGACGCGCACGAGTCCTGGGACGGTTCGTCGACCTTGCCCATGAGAATTTGGATGAGCTAGCCACCGCACTGTCCAATGAGCACGGGAAAACATTCGATGACGCCAAAGGCGATGTTCAGCGTGGGCTGGATGTCATCGAGTTCTGCATGGCCGCACCACACATGCTCAAAGGCGAATTCTCAGACCAGACCGGCACGGGCATCGACACCTACTCGATGCGTCAACCACTGGGTGTGACCGCTGGCATTTCACCGTTCAACTTCCCAGCCATGATCCCACTGTGGCAGGCAGGCCCATCCCTGGCAGCTGGAAACGCTTTTATTCTGAAACCTTCGGAGCGGGATCCGTCGGTACCGCTCATGTTGGCTGACCTGTTCAAACAGGCAGGTATGCCCGATGGCGTGTTCCAGGTGCTCAACGGTGACAAGACCGCTGTCGATGCCCTGCTCAACCACCCGGACGTCGAAGCCGTGGGCTTTGTGGGCTCCACTCCGATCGCCCAATCGATCTACACCACAGCGGCCGCCAACGGTAAGCGCGCACAGTGCTTCGGCGGTGCCAAAAACCACGCCATCATCATGCCGGATGCCGACCTGGATCAGGCCGCAGACGCCCTGATCGGTGCTGCCTTTGGTGCCGCCGGTGAGCGGTGCATGGCGCTTTCCGTCGCCGTCCCCGTGGGACAAGAAACCGCTGACGCCTTGGTTGCCAAGATCGCTGAAAAAGCGAAGAACCTCAAGGTCGGTCCATCATTGGATCCCACATCCGACTTCGGTCCGGTCGTGACTGCCGAAGCCAAAGCCCGTATTGAACAAGCTATTGCCGCCGGTGTCGAAGAAGGCGCTGAGCTGGTACTCGATGGTCGCGGTGTGCAGGTCGAAGGCCACGAAAACGGCTTCTACGTCGGCGCGACGATTTTCGACCACGCGACCAAAGATATGACCATCTACACCGATGAGATTTTTGGCCCGGTCCTAACCATCGTTCGAGCCGAGAACTTCGAAGAAGCCCTTGCGTTGCCATCTGATCACAAATACGGCAACGGGGTGGCCATCTTTACCCGCGATGGTGACACCGCTCGGGAATTCACCCGACGAGTAAACGTCGGCATGGTTGGAGTCAACGTTCCTATCCCCGTCCCGATTGCGTACTACACCTTCGGTGGATGGAAAGCTTCCGGCTTCGGAGACCTCAACCAGCACGGTCCGGATGCATTCAAATTCGTGACCCGCACCAAGACTGTCACCTCGCGTTGGCCATCCGGCGTCAAAGAAGACGCCAGCTTCATCATGCCGATTCAGTAAAGGA
>CALBOC010000383.1 GCA_937896705.1 uncultured Micrococcaceae bacterium
AGCCCATGTTGCCTTTGACCACAATGTCGCCGCCCTTGAGCGAAATGCCGCAGCGTGTTGAAGCGTTACCCTCCACGATGAGTAGCCCACCATGTGCGGTGGCAGCAGCTGACTGGGAGGCGTGACCTTTGATGTGCACAACTCCCGACATCATGTTTTCGGCAACGCCTGGTCCGGCCATCCCGTTAATGGTGATGTTGCCGCGCTGGTGCATCCCGGCGCAGAAGTACCCGACGTCGCCTTCAATTTCGACGTTGATCGGGTCTTTGACACCGGCTGCTACCGAGTGGCCGCCACGAGGGTTGAGCACCCGATAGTTCGAGGCGGTAGGGTTGTGCAGCTCGGAGTTCAACTCCCTGAGTGTTTTGTCGGTCAGATCAATCTCAACGGTCGTATCGCTTAGCGTTTCCATGTGTACACCTTCCCCGGCCCTGGTTCGAAAATATCAGCGTCCTCAATGCCCGGCAGGTGAGCAATGGCCTGGAATTCCGAGGCCATAGCGACCCACTGCGGGTGCTCGGCGATGATGACGGGTTTGCATGCGTACTCGTCGCGGACCACCGCAAAGCTATCTTCGGTAGTAACCAACAGGGTGTAGAAACCGTCGAAAGTATCGGACAGGTGACGCATCGCGGTGTCAAGGTCGTCACCTTTTTGTTGCATCCGCCACGACACGAAACGGGCGGCGACTTCGGTGTCATTCTCCGAGTCGAATTCAAGCCCTTCTTCGATGAGGTCCCGACGAATCGTGTTGTGGTTCGCAAATGAACCGTTGTGCACGATCGACAAGCCGTTGACCGAGTACGGGTGAGCACCGGCAGCACTCACTGCGGATTCGGTGGCCAGTCGGGTGTGGATGACGCCCTGCCAGCCGGTGGTTTCGGACAGGCGGTAGGTGTCGCGCAAATCCATCGGGTTGCCGATGCCCTTGTAGATGATGCTGTCCTCACCGCTACCGATGACACTGGCTTCGGGAGCGATATCGCGTACGATCCGCAACAGTTCGTCCGCTTTCATTTTGGCGCGAATAAACGTGGTGTCGGACATGTCTTCCACCGACACATCAGCGTCGGATGGAAGTTTTTCGACTAAGCGTTCCTTGAGATCGCCCGGCGCTGCCAGTAGGGACACGGATGAGTAATCTTCCGGCAGACGTTCGCGATCACCATAGAGCGCAACCCCGGCTGAGTCCGGGCCGCGTACGACGATACCTTCGACCATCTCATGCAGGAAGGAACCGAGCTGCGGAGCGAGCGATTCGTCTCGCAGGTGGATTCCAGCAATTCCACACATGGATGAACCTCCTATGTTCTTCTTTACTGTGAATAGTTGTACTGCACTAGGCAGGATCTGTTGCGCGCATCTCTTCGGCGGGGAACGCCTCTGCGTCGTCGAGCATCATGGTTGGTCTTGGGAACAGTCGCAGGATCAGCCCCACGATGACGCCCAGTACCAACCCGATAACCAAGGTGCCTACCACCGCGACCGCTTGGGAGCCACCTGAAAAGCCCAACACGATGGGGACCAATCCCCCAACGATTCCAGGCACGCCATGGAGGTTGTGCACTCCCATGGTGTCCCACACTCCGGTCTTGTTCCGCAACCATTCGTCGAGGAACAAGAACGAAAGAGTAGATACCGCGCCCGCCACTAATCCGATAATCCACGACTGCAATGGGGTAGCTAGGTCTACGCTGGCCCCGATTGCCACGCCACCGGCAAGGATGGCGTACGTGAAGACTAACGGGTCGATGGTGCGCTTCAAGGCCCAAAGTATCAGGTAGGTCGCCAGTATTGAAGCCACCATCGCCAGGTAGGTATTGGCCATACCTGGGATGACGTCTTCGGGCGGCAACAGTGCGGTGACGAACGAAGGCCACAGCACCATCAGCAGCATGGAGGCTAACCACACGAAGGATACAGAATGCACACTAGTAGCCGCGGGTTCATTATTGACGGCTTTATTCCGTAAGCCGAGAATGACGCCCCAGCCCCAGTATGCAGCGAACATATGCACCAGGATCGAGCCGCCGGCGTCCAGTACTCCGTCTAGGAAACTAAACAGGAACCACTCGATGAGCATGTAGCCGGGCACGAACAGCACGCCGACTAAAACGTAGGCGATGGTGGAGATATGGCCGAGGAACACCCCGATCGCAATGACCAGGGTGATCGCGCAAAAGGCCGCCCCGATGATGAGTTCGACATCGATTGCCGCGCCGAAGATGCCGACGTTGGCCAGCATGTACAGCGGGAAGGAGGTCGCAAACACCAACAGCGTGGCAAGTGCGACACCCCATTCGTAGCGGCGGATGAACATCATGAGGAAGGCCACCAGCATCAGCATGAAGAACACGTCTTGACCGCGGTGGAACTGGAACAGTTCTGCCGTTTGGTCGTTGACGACGTTGGTCATGGTGTGGAGGGTAGGCATGAGTGATGAGAAGGTATTCATAAGGTCACGTCCCTAGGATCAGACCGTAGCGCTGCTACAGGTTATGGGAAGCGCAGGTAGCGGCTAATTTCATGGGAGGTCACCACGTCAGTGACATCGTGGTACTCAGCGCGCTTGATGCGAGCGTAGTAATCCACGAAGGCTTCGGTGTCATCCGATGGTTCACCGTACGGTCCATCGATTGGGACTTGGCCGAAGGCTTCCCGCAACACCTGATCTTGGCCCAGGTAGTGCACCGATTCCATCAGCGAGTGCGGCAACATCTGGATGCCGCGGCGTTTAATTTCCTGCCACGGTGCGATGTAAAGGTCCATGTCGTTGGGCTCGCCCGGATCCAGTTTGCGATTGACCCCGTCCATGCCGGCAGCCAGGGCTGCGGTGAAGCCCAGGTAGGGGCTTCCGGAGAAATCCGGAGTGCGGTCTTCGATAGCACCGGACCGTGCGATACGCATCATCTGCGTACGGTTGTTGCCGCCATAGGTGATGGCCACCGGCACCCAGGTACGGATGGTTTCGGTCCCGGCCTTGAGCCGCTTATAGGAGTTCACGGTCGGGGCAACCATCGCGGTGTAGCCGCGAGCGTGCTCGAGCATGCCGGCTACAAAGCTGTAACCAAGTTCGGACAGATCCAGACCACGCGGGTCGTTTTCGTCTAGGAACAGGTTCTCGTCGGTGTCTGTGTCCCACAGGCTCATGGTGTAGTGGAAGCCGTTACCGGTATTGTCGGTGAATGGTTTCGGCATGAACGTGGCGATCATGCCGTATTCTTCGGCCAGTGAGTCGACCATGTAGCGGAAGAAGATCGCCCGGTCAGCGGTCTCCAGCGCATCGGCGAAGGTGACGTTGATTTCGAACTGACCGTTGCCGTCTTCGTGATCCACGGCGTAGTTCTCCCAGCCGAGTTGCGAGACGTACTTGGACAACCGGGTCATCAATTCATACTGGCGAGTTAGCGCTTTGACGTCGTAGCACGGCCGTGGCCAATTATCGTATTTATCAGCTACTCGAAGCTGACCTTCTTCGTCGTAGTCGACCAGCATGAATTCAGCTTCGAATCCAAGCTTGAAGACGTAGCCTTGCTCTTCGGCTTTTTTCATTTGGTTTTTCAAGATGGTGCGTGGGCAGTATTCCCACGGCTTGCCTTCAACGGTGACGTCGCCGATCACGTGGGCGAGGCCTTTTTTCCACGGCACGATGCGGAAAGTTTTTGGATCCGGAATGATCTCAACGTCGGGGCTCTGTGGACCCTGACCGATATGACCGGCTGCGAAGCCAGCGAAACCAACGCCATCGGAGAAGAGTGCATCAACCTGGTTTGCCGGGACGAGCTTAGCGCTGGATTTCCCCTGCACTTCGGTAAACGAGGCGAAGATGAATTCGATCTCGTGTTCTTCGATCAGTCTTTTAACGTCTTCTACGGTTTCTGGTTGTGCCATGGACGGCTCCTCCAACGGGGTGTGACTCAGGGTCTCTTGTCTTCGTTCAGGGTGAACACAGAGCGATTTTAGACAGGAATGTCCGAGGTGCACTCAGTGATGCAAGGCCACTTTTCCAGCAGGGCGGGGCGGTGTCAACCGCATAACCATGCGGAAGTTACGGGCACTTTAGGGCTAGACACACACGAAATCTCATGTTAGGGGAACAGGAACGAGCATTCTGGTTTTGAAAATGGTTGACATCTCGAGATCAGCTGCCCCCGACCTACTGGGAGCAATGCGAAGTGCCACCCTCCCCGACACCGACGACATTGGCGGTGCCGTGCATTCAACCGCATAACCATCCACTGACAGCGCGCTATAACACGAAGTCGTTGGATTCGACCGGCTGCGCATCGCCGCCGGATCATAGATTAGTCTCCGAAGCCAGGAATTATGAAGCACGTCACACGAAGAGGGGCCCACGCACGGATCAGGGTTCACTGACCTGTTTTTGAACAAAAATCGGAGCAAATGGCGGATTTGATGTAGAAGATTTCTCGAATGCGGCTAAAAAACTGAGAAGCGGTTCACTAGGAGCGAACGAGCGGCTTGGCAAGGACGTTCTTGCTGTGTCTTCGCAGCAAGGGCTAGCTGGGGTAACGGAGGCGAGAGTGGCTGACCTAGTGTCAGATCGCCGGTTTCAACAATCTTCTCCGCGCTTTGCCAGCTGCTGCAGGTGGTCGGAAACTACAGGCTTAAACCTATTTGGGGTGCCGCACGACCAGATCTTGTTGAGCAAAGTTCATTCGACGACAAGTGCCGATCAAGGATGTATGGGACGGTTAGCTGTTTAGTGCTCGGAAAATGGATTGCCAGCTGGCATGTGGTCAGTTTCATCCGAGCCCTCGGTCCCCGGGTAAACGCGAGCGAGCTCAGTGCGCGATCGAATGGTGAACTTCGCATAGATCCGGGTCAGATGGTACTGCACGGTTTTTTCGGCGATAAACAATCGGCTGGCGGTCTCGCGGTTGGTCAGTCCCTGCACGACCAGTTGGGCGATGGCATGTTCCTGTGGTGTCAGTTGCACAGCGGTGTGTTCGGGCCGGCCCCAATCGGCGGGCTCCGAATCGGTTTCCTCGCCCCGGTGCTGCACCATCCCGGTGGCCCGAAGTTCTTGGTTACAGCGTTCGACCATCACGGTCGCGTCTACGCTTTCGAAAAAGTCTCTGGCGCTGACCAATCGGCTGGCGGCATCGCGTCGTCGTCCGGCACGGCGCAGCATCTGACCGTAAGCAAACAGATAGCGGCCGTGATAGGTGGCCACGCCGTCTTGGGAGGTCAAACGCAATGCTTCTTGGAAGAGTTGTTCTGCCTGATTGATCTCTTTGCGGGCGGCTGCCACACGGGCGCGGGATGCCAGGGCGGTTGCGCGCACGAACCTGGGGGCTTTATCAGTCACGACGGCGAAGTCTTCTGCCAGACTTGCTGCCTCATCGACTCGGTTGGCTACGATCAGGGCGTGAATGAGTTCTGGTTGCCAGTGCCAAAGCGAGGCATGAGTGGGCAACCACGGGTCCAATTCGGCCAACGGCATCAGGGCAGCCAACGCGCCCTCTTGATCATTATGTACTTTGCGTTCCGTCGCCTGAATCATCCGAGCAGGTACCTGCATGACCCGGTAGCCACGCAGCTTGCTGGCTCCAGAATCTTGCCACCACGATGCGGTCGGCTGGTCATCGCGCCACAATTGGATCTCGCGTGCGGTCCATTCTAGTAGTGGCAGCATGAGTTCGATGCCGGCGTGTTCTGCCCGACGGATCCCGTCGAGTGCACCTTGGAGCGCACCGTCCCAGTCACCTTGAATAAATTGGATTCGGGCCAACCACACTTGGGCCCATAAAGAGATACGAAGCGATCCGCCGCGGGCCTGAGTGGGCAGGGCTGCTTCGAACTCGCGGTATGCGGTGTGGAGGTCGCCTTCTAACAGGGCAACCCACCCGGCACAGAGTCGATAGCGCTGATTATGGGGGCCGTCGTGGCCTTCCATGCCGGCTCGCAGGATCGATTGATCGGCGGATTCGGTCAGCCCTTGGGCGGCTAACCCGACGCCGCGAATGGCCAGCGCTTCGATGTGCGCGGTTTCGCCGGGTTTGGATAACTCGACCGCTTTATCCGCCCAGGAGACAATCCCCTCGGCATCCCAGTTGCATAATCTGTCGAGACAATGTCGCAGCGCGATGCGTGCTTGCAGCGGCTCTTTATTCGCGCCCTGGTGGGCTTGGGTGAGGAGATAGTCAGCATCCGCGGCTCGGCCTTGGTGCAAGGCGATGTGGGCCAAGACGCTTTCTCGAGCTGAACACGGCGGCATGGCTTCGATGGTTGGCAACCACGGCACGGCCGCGGTAATGCGACCTGCGGAGGCTAAGGCGTCCACGCCACTGAGCACTTCGGCTTCGCGCTGGGTCGGCGAGCTCATGAGTCGGGCAGCAGCCAACCGGAATCTGGCGGCCTGGTCCCAGCGTCCGGTCCGAGCCAGGCGGTCGGCAAAACGAATTATTTCCCCGCCGAGTACCGGATCACGGGTTAAGGCCGCGGCGGCACGATGCAACAGGCGTTGGCCGTGGTCTTCTAAGAATTCGGCCGCCCGCAGGTGATACTCACGCAGTTCAGACGGCAACATGTGGCGGGTAATCACTTGATCGGCCATCGGGTGGGCGAAGCGCAACTGGAGTTGATCAGTGTTATAGGCCTCGCGCATGACGCCATCTCGCAGCACGCCCATCGACACCGCCGTATCAATGGCGGTCACGAGATCTTCGGTCCCGGCGATCTTATTGAGCACCTGCAACCCGGACGGTTCTTCCAAGACAGCCAGGGCGCAGACCAATTTCCAGACGTCTGGGTTCTCGCTGGCGCGCAGCGGCTCCATCACTTCTGCGACGATGCGCTCTGGGAGCGGGAGTCCGACCGGGTCGGTGGGCCATTGTCCATCAGGTAGGGCCCGCAGAATCTGGACGACGTATTCCAACCATCCGCCGGTGTAGTCAATCAGCGCTGTGACCGCGGTTGCATCGAGCCCATGGATCCCCATCGAATGGGCCAGTTGCTGGATCGCAGAGTGCTCCAGTGGGGTCACGGCCACCCGCGAGCTGATTGGGTTGTGGAGCAGCTCGTCGAGGTCGTGGTCGATGCTGGGTACGGGGCTGGGCACCGAGACGACCATGACGATCCCGGTCTTG
>CALBOC010000384.1 GCA_937896705.1 uncultured Micrococcaceae bacterium
ATCCTCAGTTCCGCTCGAGAAACCCAAGGGCTGGAATCCATGGACCAGATTAAATGGGCGGTCCTGGAAACCTCTGGCACGATCAGTATCGTGGCCAAGCAGGAGGAATCGGCATAGTCCCTGTCTCAGACCGCCGGTTCGGGTGTGTCAGAGCGGTGTGCGTAATACAGCGGTAAGCCCACCAGCGCTAAGCCGCCCACCCAATTGCCTAATAACACCGGAATCTGGTTCCACAGCCACCAGTCACTAATACCGATCGGTGCGCCCAACATCATGCCCACGGGGATCGCAAAGAGGTTGACCACACTGTGTTCCAGGTCGAGCGCGAAGAACGCGGCGATGGGTGGCCAGATGGCCATGATCTTGCCGCTGGTCGACTCGCTGGTCATCCCCATGACTACGCCCAAAACCACCAGCCAGTTACACAAAATCCCACTGAGAAAGGCCAAGCCGGCGCCACCCAGGTAACCGTGGCCCTGATAGTCAATGGTTTTGGCCTCCGCTAAATGCACCAGGCCCTGGGCGGTGGGGTCTTCCCCGGTGGTCCACCATTGCGATAGCAACGCTGCGAATAAGACGGCTGCTAAAAGGCCACCGAGAATATGGCCGAGTAATACCCAACTGAAATTCCGCCAGAGATCGCGCATTGTCGACTGCCGATGAATCACCGACAGTGAGACGAGGGCAAAATTGCCCGTGAGGAGTTCGACATTGAGTAACACCACGACGACCAGCCCCAGGGGGAACAGCAGCGCTCCGACAATGCCCAACCCGGTCTCTTCGGTAGCAAAGATTGCTAACGTGGTAGCGCCGGCGAGCAGGAAAACAGAAAACCCAGCGCGCAAGACGAGTTGGCCGGCGCTCAAGTCCGTCTTGGTGGCACCAGAGTCAAGCATGGAGTCAACGACCGCGGGCGGGGCAACATAGGACACAGATACCTCCTGATGTATTCATCGGCTGCCCCCAGGATTACGGGTCGAGTCGGTGAGCGTCAATCGTTCGCGTTCGGAGGGTATCTCCTTGCCCTGAGCGGATGTCCGGACGGCTGCGGCGCCACGGGGTGATGGATGAGTGACAGAACGATTGTAATGGGCCAGACTGTTATGTGCATCACATCACTTGTGTCTTGAAAGGACTGAATCGTTCGTATGCGTACGTATCCACAAACTCCGCACGGTGGGGTACTGGTTGATCAGGTCGTCCCAGAAGCGACTCGCGCGGCAGAGATTGACCGCGCCAGAACCCTACCGAGCATCCGGGTTGATCTGGAAGCGATTATCACCATCGAGATGATCACCACCGGCGTACTGTCGCCAAACCGTGGGTTCATGAATGAACAGGACTATCTGTCAGTCTTGGAACAAGGAAGACTCTGCGACGGGACGGTATGGCCGGTCCCGTTGAGTTTCGCCCCGACAGGTGCCATGAACCAAGAGGTCATTGCGGGGCTTTCCGTCGGAGACCAAGTGGCTTTAGTTGACGATGCCAACGATCCGGTGGCCATTCTTGAGATTGAGGATATCTTCGACTACGACCGCGAACACCGAGCCGAACACCTGTTTGGGACCACCGACCGGAAGCATCCGGGCGTGGATTCGATCTACCGTCGGATGGGGGATACCGCCCTGGGCGGGACACTACATCTGCTGGACCGGGTGGACTGGGGACCATTTGAACGGCTCCGGTTAGAGCCCAAAGACACCTGGAAACTCTTCTACGAAGAAAAACAGTTCAACTCTGTTGCAGGCTTCATTACCGGCGCCAACCCGTTGCACCGCGGTCACGAATACATTCACCGCAATGCCTTAGAAGAGATTGATGGACTCTTCCTGCAGCCCTTGGTTGAGATGGCTAAGCGAGAATTCGTCCGCCACGAATACCGGATCCGTGGCTACCAAAACGTGCTGGACACCTACTACCCTTCCGACCGCTCGATTCTGTCCCCGCTGCGTGTTACCTACATTTTTGCCGGCCCGCGCGAGGCTGTGCTGCACGCGTTGATTATGAAAAACTACGGGTGCACCCACGCGCTGATTGGTCGCGATCACGCCGGTATCGGTGACTTCTACGATAAATACGCTGGCCACAACGTGTTTAGTGACTACGGCGAAGATGAACTCGGCATCGATGTGCGGCTTTTCCACGAAGTCTTCTATGACACCCGGGCCGCTACTCACGCATCTGCTCGGACGGTCAGCGACGACGACATCCGGTACCGTCTGAATATCTCGGGCACCGGCATTCGGGAGCTGCTGCGCTACGGCTACATGCCACCCAAAGAAATTGTCCGACCGGAAAGCGCGCTCGCGGCGATGCAAGGCATTCAACCCAAAGGTGTCGGTGAGGACGGGGAAGCCACCATCACGCCGGTGGGTAAAGTCATCAAGAGCATGTTCCCGTTTTATCTGGAATATAAGCGGTTGGGCGGCGAAAAACTCGACACCCCGCGCAAGGTTGAAGACCTCACGCTCCATGACTTGGAGACCGCCCTGCGTGACGTTCGAGCCAACGCGAGTCTGGTGTATCAAGACATCTACGATGAATACAGTGCACATCTGGACCGGTCACCGTCGCTGCAGCCGGTGTGGCGTGACGAGGCACGCGATCAGCTGCGGCGTGCTCAAGAGAAGCTGATTGGCGAACTGGAGCAAAAAGTCCAGACCGCCCCAGAGGCTTCTTCGGATGAGTACATGTACCAAGACCGTGCTGAAGCAGAACGGGAGTTGCAGGCCGCCAAACAGCTGCTTGCGGAACTCCCGGTCAAAGTCAGTGACGAGTCACGACAGCAACGGTCATGGAACCCGATGCCCTATGAACGCTACCGTTCCTAGCGCTGGGTGGGTTCTCCCAAGGAGAGCATCAACCGGTTTGCCCAGTTAAAAAATGCGGCCCCGTTGATCACATCAACGATGTCGGCGTCATCGAGACCCGCTTGGCTCAACGCGTCGATGTGTGTCGCATCGAATTGACTGGGCGTTTCGGTCAGGGCAGCCGAGGCCTGGGCGATGGCGGACCACGGTTGACCGAGGTCCGCCTCCACGCCCTCATCCAGGAGTTTTTGCACGTCGTCTTTCCGACCGGATTCCTTAGTGGCCCGGGCGGTATGCACGGACGCGCAATACACGCATCCGTTGACCCGTGAGGCCGCTGAAGCGGCGATTTCTCGTTCGGCGCGCGGCAACCCCGTGGTGACGTTATAGAAAATGTCCTGGTCCGTCAGCGTGCGAGCCTCTAAGGCTTCCGGGTTGCGAACTAAGAGCCGGAAATACGGGCTCTTGAGCCGGAACTGGCCGATCAGCGCGGCGCGTTGCTCCTCGGTGAGGTCAGCCTCTGCCACCGGCGCTAACCAGGGCTGCCACCCGAGACTGTCCTGGGTGAAACCTTCGGGACGCTGTGATTCGGTATGTGTTGGAGTGTCACTCATGGTCTGGCTCTTTTCAGGGCGATCAGCCCGTCGACGACGCGTATCTGAAACGACAAAAAGGAGATCAGCTGGCTCAATGTGACGATGTCATCGGCGCTCCACCCGGCCGCTTCTAATCGGCGTAAGTGTTCCGCTTCGGCATCACGCGGATGCAGACTCAGCAGATGAGCGTGTTCTAGCGCCGCAGCGAGACGCTCATCGATCACCGCCGGACGCTGCTCTGCGGTATAGGACACCGTGGGGCCCGGTTCGGATTCGGCCGCCAGCCCGGTTTCTTTGTACTCCCCATAGGGCCCGGGCCGACGATCTCGCGCTGCCAGCTCGGCAACCGCTTCGGCTAACTCGGAGCTGATCTCCTCTTCGAGCAGCTCGGTATAGAACGTGGCAGCCGGCGAATCGCTTGCCTGCAGGCTAACCGTATATGCCGCCACCGCATAACGCTCAGCCAAAAGGAAGGTGCCGGGATCGGCCGGCTCAAACAGCACCTCGAAGCTGCGTTGGGCATTGTCGCGGGCCTGCGGGCGGTCCCGACGGACCTGATCCAGCTTCGAACCCGGTTCAATCTGGGCCAACGTATCAATAATGTCTGCCATTATTAGCTCACCACATCCCAACCCAGTGCAGGCGCCACCTGGGTGCCGAGCAACTCCAGCGAGCGCATGGTCAGCTCGTGGCCCGGGTCCAAGGAGTGCACCTGGAAGCTGACCTCGGTGGCAGCTGCCGCAGCCTGATCCGTGGCCAGCTGTTCTACCACTTCATCAACGGTGCCGAAATAGGTCCCGGTGTACCGCAGCAGTTCGGTGTCGCTGAGATCGGCCGCGCGAATGGGCTCACCATCGGAGCGCAGGTTGCGTTCGGCCAAGTGCGCCACACGGGTACGCAAATGCTTCAGCGCAGCCGACCGGTTTTCTTCATCGATCACCACCGCGGTCCGTGAGGCCAGAATCCGGGGTTGCACGCCGGGTACGAGGTGTTCGTGGTAGGTCTCGATGATGGGCATCTGCAGGTCGCCCACGAGTTCTCCAACTTCAGCTCCGGGTTGGATGCGCGACAACATCAGCCCGTCACCGGCCTGCGCGGCTCGGGTGGCGCCATTGGCCGAGAACGTCGCCTGCCACATCCGTTCACCGAGTCCCGGCGAGAGCGGTTGCACGACTTTGCCGGACGCCCCCAGCGGTTCACCGGCCAGCGCAGCGCGCAGCACCGGTAGATCCCGGTTGAACCGCTCCCGGGGGTTCGTGTTCTTGTATCCCAGGGCCTCAAGATTTTCGGGGCTAGCACCCGGAGCAATCCCAAATTCGAACCGACCCTCCGACAGAATATCGAGCACTGCGGCATCCTCGGCCGTGCGCACGGGGTTTTCATGCGGCAACGTCACGACGGCGGTTCCCAAGCGGATGCGACCGGTGGCTTGTGCTGCGGCGCCCAGAAACGGCCACGGTGTGGGTAGTCCACCCTCATCGGCATCGAAGTGGTGCTGGGCGACCCACGCGGTGGCGAAACCGGCCCGTTCGGCCTGCTGGATCTGCTCTAGGGCCCAGCGGTACCGTTGGGCAGCCGTCCCCTCGTCAAGCAGCCGGGTAAAAAATCCTATGCGTGGCATGTGCGTCTATCCGCTTTCTGTCTTCAAATGCTGAACGATCGTCGCTCATATCTTTGCCTACCGCAACGCAACTGGCAAACGACTATTACGCTGAGTTGCAGTGGAAAGTCACAGCGAGTCGCGGCCGTATAGCATAGGCTGTTGCTCAATCCTGGCGCTACCGCCAACAACACCTGACTTTTCCACCGGAGGTTTCATCCATGAAGCTGACTTCTGCCCTACGCGGCATCAGCGTGGCAACCGCGCTCGCACTGACTCTCACGGCCTGCGGAGCCGCCTCTGAGGGCGATGACGCCGCATGGCCAGACGAAAACCTCGAGATGCTCATTGGGTTCGGCGCCGGGGGCACCCCAGACCTGCTGGGCCGGGCAGTGGGCGATCATCTGCAGGAGCGTCACAATGTCAACGTGACCGCAACTAACCGCACCGGCGGAGCCAGCACGATCGCGCTGAATGAAGCCTTGAGCGCCCCGGCCGATGGCACCACGCTTGGGCTCGCCACCTCCAACGGGTTGCTGTGGCAGCCACTGGTGGAGTCCGGGCTGGAATATGACCAGACCGAAGGGTATGAAGCCCTGGCCAAGGTCGGGGAATCGCCCTTTTCGCTCATGGTCGCCGCCGACGGGGACTTTGAGACCATGGACGATTTCATTGCTGCGGCAGATGCGGGCGAAGAGCTTGCGGTCGCCGTGACCGGTGAGGGCGCCCAGACTGACCTGACCGTTCAACAACTCAATGAACAAAATGATTGGCAGCTGCGCAGCGTGCCATACACCGATGGCGCCGGCGAGGGCATCCTGGCGGTCATGCGCGGTGAAGTCGACGCCCAGGTCAGCACCACCGCGGGAGTCCAGGGCCAGATCGATGCCGGTGATGTGAACATCCTGGCGGTCCTCTCGGATGAAAACGAACCAGAAAACCCAGATGTGCCAACCGTCGACGAGTTTGGTCTGGACGTGCCGATGGGGACGTCGTTTTATGTGGTCACCACGGATGAAATCGATGATCAACTCCGTGACGAAATGATCTCAGCGATGGACAACCTGGTGCTCTCCGCCGAGTGGACCGACACTCTGGGCGAACTCGGCCTGCCAGAAAGCGCGTTGAACCACGAAGACACTCAAGATGAGATCGCCGCGCTCATCGAAGAATACGACACCCTCGAGCCATAACCATGTCCACCCCACAGCCACCCCGTTCTGACACGCCTGATCACACCCCTGGTCCAGGTACCGCAGACACCGAGCAGCGTTCGGCCACGGTACCCTGGCGGGTCGCTGGCATCATCGGACTGGTGGTCGCTGCGGGTACCGCGTGGATTACGTGGCAGAACTACCCGTT
>CALBOC010000385.1 GCA_937896705.1 uncultured Micrococcaceae bacterium
TTAGTAGTTCGCTGGCGGATCCGAGGCAGGGAAAGATTCCTTGCCTTGTTCCTCCACCACAGCGTCTTCCCGATCTTCGGACTCATTTTCTTCGTCAATGTAGTCGTCATCGTTCTTCTTGTGCTTAGGGTCCTGAATCATAAGTAATCAGCTCCTCTCGCTTGCCATTATTCCTGGCATTTCAACGCCTGGCTAGGGCAAGGATTCTGAAAACTTCCTTACAGAAGACTGGATGTTCAACATAGACGCCATGACGCTGGACGCTGCAGTGTGAGCCGTCAGTTGCGCCGACGCCGTCAACGGTTTGACGAAGCGACGCTGACGCGGACTGATGTGCAATGCGATGCCGGCCGGATGCCGAATCCAGGAGTATTAACCCACGTAAGCTACTGGATTCTGGAGTAAGTTCGTGCGATTTCAAGGTGTTGTGCGAGACTTCTTGCGCGGAATCGCGCCCTTTACCGCAAATTTCCCAGCTATTTTTGATAACGTCACCTGGGAATAAGAATGTTTTCGCCGTTGAGCGGCCCTATTTGGAGTTGATACACACGTGAGTGATGAACGAGCGCGCACAATAAATACGTTGCGAGAAATTGCGTTGGCCCTACACGCTGACCAGCCGGCACAAGCCGAAGAAATCCTAGACGCTATTGGACCCGAAGCCGATAATGGTCGCCCCAGTGCGGCCCAGTTATCCGTGGTGGCCATGGAGTCGCTGGATGCCTGGTATGCAAAAAACCAGTTGCAAAACGGTGCGGTCCGCCTGATCCAGCGTGATGTCCCGCGGAATATGCGTGATGTAACCACCGCCGTTGATGTCCTGGCCAGCAAAGGCCGCGCACTGCGCTCAGCCGGCAGCCTGTTGCAACGCAATCCCGAACCGACCGTGGCTGGTGCAGGAGCGTATTTAGTGACTGCTGCGCTGCGTACTGTAGCCACCCAGCGGGGCGATTCTTTCGATGAGACCCTCAACGAGCTTTTACCGGAGCAAGAAGTCGCCGAACCAATTGCTCCATCCGAACCGGAAACCGCGCCTGAGCCCACCCAGGCAGCATCGGCCGCACCCGCCGAGGAAGTTGTCGAGGTAGTCGATGAGACCGCCGAAACAAGCGAGTCTTCCGCAGATGGTCCGCAGGCGCGCTACACCGCGATCGTTGAGACCCCGTTCATGGCCGGGGTTAAAGAATTTTTCCAGTGGATGGGCGAATCGCATGCGGTCACCGGCACCGGGCTGCCCAAGCGTGCTGACATCAAAGATGTGGCCGCAACCATTGGCATTGACGCCGAAGGCGTGGCCAAGAAGCCCGCTGAGGAAGAATCCGTTGCCTCAGATCTCGATCTGACCGTCCCGGTCGCGCCGCGATCGACCCGGTATGTCACCTCGGCCCAAGCCATTCCCGAACTGATGGCGTTTTGGAATACGCTGCAGGAAACCAATCTGGTGGAGGTCAACTCCACCAAGATCCAACCGGGCAAAAATGCGCAAGCGTTTGGTTTTGAAGACTTCGATCAGCTCGAGGCCGCCGAAGAGCTCGTCGCAACCTACGTGTATCAGACGCTCACGCTGGATGCCGATGAAAAAGCAGCAGCCCAGACTGCCGCATTCGTTAAAGATGCCAGCTCGGTTGATGACACCACCTCGGTATTGATCCCACGCTTGCGGCAGCTGGAATCCGTCGGACTGCTCGATGTCATCGACGGCAGTGTCGTCATCCCTGCACCATTGCGGCCCGCGGTGACCGAAGGCGCCTCGCGCGTCTGAACCTAAAACGTTCGCACACACGACTGCTCCCTGAGCTTCGGAACTGATGATCAGCCCGAAGTTCAGGGAGCAGTATTGTTTGGTTATCCAGTGTTAGTGGTCAGTTGCTTTTTCCGCACCCACACCGGTGAGTGAGCGGACTTCCATCTCTGCCTGTGTGACAGGGTCCTCGAGGGTTTTCGAGGTTACGGAGCCCAGCCAGCCCAGCAGGAATGACAGTGGGATCGACACGATCCCCGGGTTGGTCAACGGGTAGAGCGCCAGATCCACGTCCGGGAAGAACGAGGTCTCAGCACCCCACATGACCGGGGAGAACACGATCAACAGGATCGATGACAACAGGCCACCGTACATCGACCACAGAGCACCGCGGGTGGTGAACCGTTTCCAGAACAGCGAGAACAGGATGGTCGGCAGATTGGCCGAGGCGGCTACCGCGAAGGCCAGTGCCACCAGGAAGGCGACGTTTTGGCCTTGGGCTCCGATACCACCAAGGATCGCTAGCACACCTACCACGACCACGGTCGCACGACCGGCGCGCATCTCGCCCTTGGTGTCGAGCTTGCCTTTCTTGATGACCTGGCCGTAAATATCGTGTGCAAATGACGCCGACGCGGTAATGGTCAGCCCTGCTACGACCGCCAGGATGGTGGCAAACGCGACCGCGGCGATGACGCCCAGCAGAATGGTGCCACCGAGTTCGTAAGCCAACAGTGGGGCAGCCGAGTTCTGACCACCGGGTGCATTGGCGATGGTTTCGGGACCAACGATTGCTGCGGCACCAAAGCCAAGAACCAGGGTGCACAGGTAGAACCCGCCGATCAAGAAGATCGCCCACACCACGGACTTGCGTGCTTCTTTAGCAGTCGGGACCGTGTAGAACCGCATCAACACGTGAGGCAGACCGGCGGTCCCGAGGACAAGTGCTAGACCAAGCGACATGAAGTCAATTTTCGATAGGGTATCGCTCCCGTACTGCAGGCCTGGCTCCAGTAGTGCTGGGTTGCCCGCGACTTCGACTGCTTCGCCGAGCAGGGCCGAGAAGTTGAAGCCGAACAGCGCGAGGAGCCAGATGCTCATCACGCCCACGCCGATCAACAGCAGGGTTGCTTTAATGATCTGAACCCAGGTGGTGCCTTTCATGCCGCCGATAAAGACGTAGAAGATCATCAAGATCCCGACGACGGCGATGACCAGCGACTGGCCTACCTCTGAATCAATGCCCAGCAGCAGGGAAACCAGCGCGCCGGCACCAGCCATCTGTGCCAACAGATAGAAGATCGACACGGCCAGAGTCGACGTGGCTGCGGCAATCCGCACGGGACGCTGTCGCAGGCGGAAGCTCAGCACATCGGCCATGGTGAATTTTCCGGTGTTGCGCAGCATCTCTGCGACCAGCAACAGGGCGGTCAGCCAGGCCACCAGGAAGCCGATCGAATACAGGAAGCCGTCATACCCATAAATGGCGATGGCTCCGACAATTCCGAGGAACGAGGCCGCCGAGAGGTAGTCCCCGGCAATTGCGGTCCCGTTCTGGGTCCCGGTGAAGGAGCGTCCACCAGCGTAAAAGTCCGTGGCGGTTTTCGTCTTGCGGGAGGCCCGCAGCACCGCGTAAAGGGTAATGGCCACGAAGACCAGGAAGATCCCGATGTTGGCCCAGGGGTTGCCGACCTGGGTCGACATCGTTTCCGAATTCTGTGCGGTAAATATGGTCAATTGTGTCATGGTTACTCTCCTGAGCCTTTGCCGGAGGTGGCGAAATCATTGCCGTCGGCGCCGTCGAGGGTGGTCCCGACAGCACCGGCTGCCTCCATTTCTTCACGAAGATCGGCTGCCAGCGGGTCGATCTTGCGGTTGGCGTAAGCGACATAGGCGCCAGTGATGATGAAGGTCGTGACGAATTGGGCTAAGCCCAGCACGATCCCTAAATTGATATTGCCTAACACTTGGATCGCCATAACCTCTGGCAGAAACGCCGCGACTACGACGAACCCCAAGTACCACAGCAAAAAGACCACGGTCATCGGGAAAACGAATTTTCGGTGCGTACTTCGTAACGTTTGAAATTTCTCAGCTTTTTGGACTGATGAGAAGTCCGAATAATCAACGGTACTCATGAGGGTCCCT
>CALBOC010000386.1 GCA_937896705.1 uncultured Micrococcaceae bacterium
CGGGCGGTCTCGATACGTCTGTAGCCGTTGCGTGGATGCGCGAAAACGGTTCTATTCCATGCACCTATACCGCTGATATCGGTCAGTACGATGAACCCGATATCGATGGGGTGGTCGATCGCGCCAAAGAATACGGCGCAGAAATCGCCCGCTTCGTCGATGCGAAAAAGCCACTGGTCGAAGAAGGCTTCGTCGCACTGCAGACCGGGGCATTCAATGTGCGCTCGGCCGGCAAGACCTACTTCAACACGACCCCGCTGGGCCGCGCGGTCACCGGGACCCTGCTGGTACGCGCCATGAAAGAAGATGGCGTGAACATCTGGGGCGACGGCTCAACCTATAAAGGCAATGACATCGAGCGGTTCTACCGCTACGGTCTGATGGCCAACCCGGACCTGCAGATCTACAAACCCTGGTTGGACTCGCGCTTCGTCGAAGAACTTGGCGGACGCCAAGAAATGTCCGAGTGGCTCGTCGAGCGCGGCTACCCATACCGTGACTCCACCGAAAAAGCGTACTCCACCGATGCCAACATTTGGGGCGCTACCCACGAAGCCAAATCCTTAGAATTCCTCAACGTCGGCCTGGATATCGTCGAACCCATCATGGGTGTTGCCGCCTGGCGCGACGATGTGAACATCGAAACCGAAGAAGTCTCGGTCGGCTTTTATGAAGGCCGCCCGGTCTCGATCAATGGCACCGAATACACCGACCCGGTCGCGCTCGTGCTGGCAGCCAACACCATTGGTGGACGCCACGGTCTGGGCGTCTCAGACCAGATCGAAAACCGTATCATCGAAGCCAAATCCCGCGGCATCTATGAAGCCCCCGGCATGGCGCTGTTCCATATCGCCTATGAGCGTCTCCTCAACGCGATACACAACGAGGACACGATCGAAAGCTACTACATGAACGGCTACCGTCTGGGCCGTTTGATGTACGAAGGTCGCTGGTTTGACCCGCAGTCGCTGATGCTGCGCGAATCCATCCAACGCTGGGTTGGCTCGGCCATCACCGGTGAAGTCACCCTGCGCTTGCGCCGCGGTGACGACTACACGATCTTAGACACCACCGGACCGAACCTGTCCTA
>CALBOC010000387.1 GCA_937896705.1 uncultured Micrococcaceae bacterium
GCATAGCTACCAGAATCGTTAGACGATCCGACCAGCCGGGCGATCACCTATCGCCCGGCTGGTCGGGCACAGCTAGCTGGTAAACGTAAAAGGGGAGTTACCGGGCTGCCAGGTCGTTTCCCAGCTGATGACTTGCCACAGACCCGCTAAGGCTAATTCCCGTTCTGGAGCGGTCTCGGCTAGCAGGTAGAGCTGGGACCACGCGTCCATCACCTCATCTGAGACCTGCACCATCTGCCCGATGCTGATCCCATCGGCGCTGCGCAACGTGTCAGACAACACAAAAGTCACCGGCACCACCGGTTCACACTCCGGTGGGAACAGCCAAGTCAGAGCCAGCGCACCATCGTGGGCTTCGGATTGCTGGGCACGCCACAATTCGGTATCGACGGCTCTGGCTCCCGCGACCGTGGAAAAATACTCAATGCCGTGCAGCTGGATCGTCGCCTGCTCCAAAGCCTGGGCGTAACGAGAATCACACGTAACCGGCTCACTGTTGACTACGGCTTCTGGAATAGTTTGGAGCTGCGATGGTGTTGTATCAGAAGTCGCAGAAATTCGCAGCACTCGGACAAGATGTTCGATGTGTTGTGCAGCGGTTAGTTCGCTGGATTCCTCGGTGACGCTATCGCTGCTTCGGACCAGACTGGTGACAAGCCACGTTCCGAGTCCTACGAGCGCAGCAAGCACGATCGCGGTCACGATGCCTGGCCACAGGGGACGGTGGGGTGCAGCACCTTGTCGAGTCGAATCGTCATAGCTCACATCACGTCATTGTGTCATAGTTCCACCGAACACCACTTGAACCGGGCCGAGGTTGGTACAAATGTCTATACAACGCCCTACTAGGAGTACATCACCGCGCTATGGTCAACCGTCGTAGTTTTGCTCAACACGTCAATGCATCACGCCCCGCCGTTTCAGAGTTAGATCCCATGCAACGGTCTGAACTGCAGTCGCTGATCGGCGCGGTTGTCGAAGGCCAGGGACTGTGGTGCGAAGAAGTCGTCCTGGGAGGTCAACCAGGAGACCGCGTCCTGTCCGTCGTCGTGGACCGGATTGATGACCAGGATGGCATCAGTCTTGACACCATCGGAGTGGTAACGCAAGAAGTTTCGGCGGCACTTGACGCCGAAGGCGATGGCATCCCGGAACTCGGTTCGCAGTCGTACACGCTGGAGGTCACCACACCCGGTACCGACCGACCCCTGGTGCGCAAACACCACTGGGAGAAAAATCTTGGCCGCGTCGTCAACGTTCGCATCGATGATCAAGAAGCCACTGATGCCCAAATCCATAATGTCGATGCCGATGGTGTCGAATTGTCGATCATCACCCCGGGTGCAAAAAAGGGGATGCCTGCCAAATATGCCAAGCCCGAACATTATGCCTATGAGCGGCTGTCGAATGCCATCGTCCAGGTTCAGCTAAAATAGCCTAGAAACTCTGGCCTCGGTCAGCTATAACTGCACCACATAATAGAATCACAAGTGAATGACCCCTGGAGGACCCCTGGTGGATATCGATATTTCCCTGCTGCGCATGCTTGAAACGGAACACGAGATTCCGTTGAATCAACTGATCTCAACCATCGAGCAAGCACTGCTGCTGGCCTACCACAAATCTCCCGGCGCCATCCCACAAGCCCGTGCTGAAGTTGACACCAAAACCGGTAAAGTCACGATCTGGGCAGTTGAATACGGTGACGATGACCAGCCGATCGGTGAATTTGATGATACGCCCTCGGGATTTGACCGGATCGCTGCCTCGACTGCCCGTCAAGTGATCGTGCAGCGCCTTCGCGATGCTGAAGATGATCAAGTACTGGGGGAGTTTCGTGATAAACAAGACCAGGTCATCTCGGGTGTGATCCAACAGGGCAACAACCCGCACATGATTCAGGTAGACCTGGGCAGTGTTGAAGGGGTTCTTCCACCAGCGGAACAGGTTCCTGGCGAAGACTATTCACACGGCACCCGGCTACGCTCCTATGTGGTGTCGGTCACGCGCGGTAATAAGGGGCCGTCCATCACCTTGTCGCGCTCCCACCCGGGATTGGTTCGCAAACTCTTTGAGTTCGAAGTGCCGGAAATCGCCAACGGCAGCGTCGAAATTGCTGCGATCGCACGAGAAGCCGGACACCGCACCAAGATTGCGGTCAAAGCAAATGAACCCGGTATCAACGCCAAAGGTGCCTGCATCGGTGAAATGGGCAGCCGTGTCAGAGCGGTCATGACGGAGCTCAACGATGAAAAAATCGACATCGTGGACTACTCGGAAGATCCCGCAGCGTTTATCACCGCCGCCCTCTCGCCATCAAAGGTCGTCAAAGTTTTCGGGGTGGATGAAGCAACTCGTTCGGCATCGGTCGTCGTCCCCGATTACCAACTGTCCCTGGCCATCGGGAAAGAAGGACAAAACGCCCGCCTGGCCGCAAAACTGACCGGCTGGCGCATCGACATCATGGGCGAGACCGTCTACGAACAGCAACGCGGCGCCGAAGCGACTCCAGAGGGTTAGCTCCTTTGGCGTCAAGTAGGCGCTTTGCGTTAGACTATTAAAGGTTGACGAAAGTGTGGCAGATGTGGAGGCCCATGGCCAAGCATGTACCAATGCGGTTATGTATTGGTTGTCGCATACGTGAAACCACTGACAATTTGGTACGTGTCGCGTTCGATGAAGCCAATGATTCCCGATCATTAGTTGTAGATCAGCGCAACGTACTACCGGGGCGTGGTGCTTGGTTGCACCGCGACCCGAAGTGTTTGTCTACAGCATTGCGCAAGCGCGCTTTTGCTCGGGCTTTTCGGGGTCAGGTTGACACCGCACAGCTCGAGCAAGCACTGCACGCATCGCCCACGACAAACACCACCACATATAACACTGATGAAAGCGGGTCAGAGATCTGATGGATACCCGGTGAGCACACGATGAGTGCCCAACGATGAATATCACAGTCAGCTCACAACGCATGAGCAACCGTGGAAACGGTGTCATGTGCTTGATGACAGAGCATATATTTCGACCGGCCAGAATCGCGGTACTGCACTAATGTAGTGACAGCCACGATTCAGCCAGAATAGGAGAATCGTGGCGAAACTCCGCGTCCACGAAGTTGCCAAGCAACTTGGGATTACATCCCGCGAGGCGCTGAACA
>CALBOC010000388.1 GCA_937896705.1 uncultured Micrococcaceae bacterium
GGAAGCCACGCAAGATCAGCTTGCGAGCGGTTGGCTCTGGGATCCCCCGAGCCATCAGGTAAAACAGCTGCGACTCATCGAAGCGACCTACCGACGAGGCGTGCCCACCGGAGTCGATAATCCCGGTTTCGATCTCCAAGTTAGGAATCGAATCGGCGTGGGCGCCTTCGGAGAGTAACAGGTTCTCGTTCTTCTCGTAGGAGTCAGTGCCTGAGGTGTTCCCACGGATCAGGACGTCACCGACCCATACTGCGCGAGCACCCTTGCCTTGCAGCGCGCCCTTGTACAGGGCATCCGAGGTGCAGTTATTGGTCGAGTGATCGATGAAGATACGGTGTTCCAGGTGCTGTCCGGCGTCTGCGAAGTACAGGCCGTACATGTTGGTCGTGGCACCCTCGCCGGCGAACCGGGTGATCGGGGTCAAACGAACTAAGGAACCACCGTAGGTGATGACCACGTGTTTGAATGTCGAGTCTTTGCCCAGTGATGCCTGCTGAGAGCCGACATGTACGGCATCGTCGTCCCAGGCTTGCAGCGAGACGACGTTGACGTTCGCGCCCTGTCCGACCGCAAACTCGATGTTTTGCGACACGACAGCTTGACCGGTCTGGTTGATGACCAGGTTCACGTGGGTGTTTGCGCCCACGGCGACGTAGATGTGCTGGGCCGCCGGGTCCGTTGAGTTGCCTTGAACGGAGATCTCGAGTGGTTTTTCGATCTCGAGGTTGTCAGCCACAGTGATTACCGTGGCTTCGCTGAACGATGCCCAGGCTGCCGCTGACGTGCGATCGTCTGGCACCATGAAGGAGCCCAGGCGATCGTCGTCGCGGCCAACGGTCTCAATGGTGACACCCTGGTGCTCGGTGACACTGACTTGTGGTGCTGCACCAGTCAGGAGCTGGTCATCACCTTCAGGTAAGTGCAGGCCGGCCAGACGGTGGAGCGGGGTGAAGCGCCAGTCTTCTTCTTCACCGGTCAGCACCGGAAAGTCTGCCAGCTCAAAGCTGGTCTGACGATCCGCACGTGAAGTGCCGTAGGTGACTTCCTCGGCGTCGGACTGCTGGCCAGCAGTTTGCTTGACGACGAGTTCTTCGCCTTCTTCACCCATGCCTGGGATAAGCAGGGCAGGGCCGCCGTCGAGTGTAGTTGCGTCAGTGTTGGCCACGCTTAGCCCACCGATCCTTCCATTTGCAGTTCAATAAGTTTGTTCAGTTCCAGTGCGTACTCCATCGGCAGGTGACGCGAAATGGGTTCTACGAAGCCGCGGACAATCATGGCCATGGCTTCTTCTTCTGACAGGCCACGGCTCATCAGGTAGAACAGTTGCATTTCGGAGACCTTGGACACGGTCGCTTCGTGGCCCAACGTCACGTCATCTTCGCGAATGTCGATGTACGGGTAGGTATCGGTCCGCGAGATGGTGTCGACCAGCAGGGCGTCACACTCGGTGTTGTTTGCGGAGTTCTTCGCACCTTCGGCAATTTGCACCAGACCGCGGTACGCAGAACGTCCCCCGCCACGAGCCACTGATTTGGAGATGATGTTCGACTTGGTGTTTGGTGCCAAGTGCACCATCTTGGAACCGGTGTCCTGGTGCTGGCCTGCGCCGGCAAATGCCATAGTCAGGGTTTCACCGTGGGAGTGTTCACCGGTCAGGTAGACGGCCGGGTACTTCATGGTCACTTTGGAGCCAATGTTGCCATCGACCCATTCCATGGTGCCGCCTTCTTCTACGACCGCACGCTTGGTGACCAGGTTGTAGACGTTGTTGGACCAGTTTTGAATGGTCGTGTAGCGAACGCGGGCGTTTTTCTTGACGATGATCTCGACGACGGCGGAGTGCAGCGAGTCGGTCTTGTAGATCGGTGCGGTACAGCCTTCGACGTAGTGCACGTACGAGCCTTCATCAGCGATGATCAAGGTGCGTTCGAACTGACCCATGTTTTCGGTGTTAATCCGGAAGTAGGCCTGCAGTGGGATTTCGACGTGTACACCCTTTGGAACGTACACATAGGAGCCCCCGGACCATACCGCAGTGTTGAGAGCGGAGAATTTGTTATCACCAACGGGGATGACCGAACCGAAGTACTCTTTGAACATATCTTCGTGTTCTTTAAGCCCGGTATCGGTGTCTAGGAAGACCACGCCCTGGCGTTCTAGTTCATCGTTGATCTGGTGGTAGACCACTTCAGACTCGTACTGGGCTGCGACACCGGCAACGAGGCGCTCACGTTCGGCTTCTGGGATACCCAGACGCTCATAGGTTTCGAGGATGTCTTCGGGCAGATCTTCCCAGCGAGTAGCCTGGCGTTCGGTAGAACGCACGAAGTACTTAATTCGATCAAAGTCGATTCCAGAAAGATCTGCACCCCACGTTGGCATGGGTTTGCGGTCGAAGTAGCGCAGGCCCTTGAGACGGGTTTTCAGCATCCATTCAGGCTCATCTTTGAGTTCGGAGATGTTCCGCACGACGTCTTCGTTGAGGCCGCGGATCGCTTTCTCGCCGGCTTCGTCCGGGTCGTGCCAACCAAATTCGTAGGGACCAATGGCTTCGAGCTCTGGGTTGGCATCCAGAACATCCTGAATCACGCCTGGATCGGCGGTTTCTTGACTGATTTGATCCG
>CALBOC010000389.1 GCA_937896705.1 uncultured Micrococcaceae bacterium
CGCTCGACATTCGGGATCCGGGCCAACTCAACACCCTGGCTACCACCCTTACCCCATACGTTGCCGCAGATGCGGGCCTCAATACCGGACGCATCACCGACCTAGCTCGATCCCTGCGCCATGTCTCACCCGATAGCATTGCCTCCTGCGAGCTGCCCGCAGAACTCAGCGCAGCCGAACAAGATGCGCTGATCCGGTATTTTGCCCAAGGCACTCCGCGGTGGTGTGCAGACCTGTTTAACTAACTTCCAGTACCCCCGACTATTCGGGCAAGGTCAGCAGATGCTCGATCATCTCTGCGACACCATCGTCGTCACAGGCCGGTGCGACCACATCGGCTTGGGCCAGTAAGCCGGGATGGCCAGACTTCAACGCGTACCCGGTTCCGGCCCAGCGCAGCATCTGTTCGTCATTGCGTTGATCGCCAAAGGCCACCACATCGTTAGCATGGATGCCAAGACTGGCCGCATAGTCCGCCAGCGTCGAGGCTTTGTGCACATCCCCGCGGGAAATTTCCAGCAGCGCTACCCCGGGTACCGAGTGAGTCACTTGCACCAGTGTGCCAAAGTGGGCCCGGACCGCCAGCAGCAACTCGTCGGGGTCGTGGCCCTGGATTTTGACCATCAGTTTCACCACCTCGGGGTGCTCATCGAGCCGATCGGTAATCTGGTTAGCTTCGATCCAGCGTGAGGATTGGACGGCGACGGTGTTGGTCGGCTCAGCGGTTGCGGCCGCGGTCTGATCGACTTCGCGGGCCGCAGCTCGAGCCGAGGCTGGGATGAAGTCGGGTTCCATAATGAGCCCGGTGAGGGTTTCAGCGCCAAAAATCGCCCCCGAGAACAGGCTGCGCAGTTGGTTTGTCACATCGGCGACCAGGTGCTGGTCCATCGGATGGGCTTCGATCACCCGGTCGGCATTCATGTCATAAATCACGGCACCGTTGGAGACGATCGCCGGTCCCATCGGCCCCAGCAGAGGTGCCAGGGCGGGCATCCAGCGCATCGGACGCCCGGTTACAAACGCCACCCCGATACCCGCCTCGATTGCCGCCGCAAAAGCCGCCAGGGTCCGCGGCGACACGTAACCCGTGTGGGTTTGGGTATACGGGATGATCGTTCCGTCCAGATCGGTGGCGATGAGTTGTGGCCGCACCACCGGGTGACCGATCTCGTCGCGCTCGACTTCGGCACCGTGATGCGCCAAATGCTTAGGCATGCAGGCTTCCTTTCCTTACCCAAGAATGTTAGCGCGGATTGGTGCCGCAGGGGTCATTCGTTGGTAAAGTCTTGCTGGCAACGAATACTGCTGTGACAGGAGCCGTAATGGCAGCATCTTTCCGCAAGCGATGGGGTCTGGCGTGGGACATTCACGGGGATGGCAAGTCCATCACCCCCGGCGAAGTGGTCAAACCGGATGAACGGTTGGCAGCACCCCAGACCATCGGGATCGGGTTACAACACGTGATGGCCATGTTCGGCGCGACCGTGTTGGTGCCCGCACTGACCGGTTTCCCCCCGACGGCGGCCCTGTTCTTCTCCGGGATCGGCACGCTATTATTCTTGGTCATCACTAAGGGCAAGGTCCCCAGCTACCTGGGCTCCTCGTTCGCGTTCATCGCCCCGCTCACCGCAGCGACCTCGATGCATTCGATTGCCGCGGCTTCGGGCGGGATCCTGGTTACCGGTGCCGCATTGGTGATCATCGGGTTCATCGTGCACAAGGCCGGCACCCGATGGATTCATGCGGTCATGCCACCGGCGGTCATGGGCACGATTTTGGCGCTCATCGGGTTGAACCTGGCCGGGGCCACCACCGACGGTATGCAAGAAGTACCGTTGACAACCTTCGGGACCACAGCGGCCGTGATCATCGCAGCCGTGCTGTTCCGGGGCTTTCTGGGACGGCTGTCCATTCTGATCGGCATTATCGTTGGCTATCTGCTGGCCCTGGTGCAAGACGAGATTGATTTCCAACCGGTTGCCGAGGCCGCCTGGATCGGGCTGCCTGCCTTCCACACTCCCGAGTTCCGTATTGATGTCCTATTCCTGTTCTTACCGGTGGTGTTCGTGCTGGTCGCCGAGAATATTGGGCATGTGCGCACGGTCGGTCTGATGACCCACCGGAACCTGGATCCACATAATGGCCGGGCGTTGATCGGCGACGGGATCGCAACGATGCTGTCCGGTACCGGCGGTGGCGTCGGGACCACAACCTATGCCGAAAATATCGGAGTCATGGCCTCCTCGCGGATCTATTCAACGGCCGCCTACTGGATCGCCGGGTTCGTTGCGATCTGTCTGGCGTTTTTCCCGAAGTTCGGTGCGCTGATTGCAACCATCCCGATGGGGGTCGCCGCCGGGGCGGGCATCATTTTATACGGCATGATCGGGATTATGGGCGCCCGCATCTGGGTCAATAATAAGGTCGATTTCTCTAACACGATTAACCTGATGGCTGCCGGCGCCGGGCTGATCATCGCCATCGCCGATCCCGTCATTGATGTGGGCGGGATGCAGTTTGGCGGTATCGCACTGGGAACCATCGCGGTGCTGGGCATCTATCATGTGATGTCCGGGATTGCCCGATGGCGCGACACTGAACCCCTGGAAGAACTCGACGAGACACCGGCCACCGTCGGAGGGCCCGGTCGCATCGAATAGGGTGCTCGGACGTTTAACGGCTCGAGCGGGGGCGGCGGCCTTTGGTCACGCCAATAAAATCTTGGATGAGCTCTGAATCGGCGGCCTTGCGCCATGCCAGCCCGACTTCCCATCCCGGGTGCACATTGGTCGGCAGCACTAAGACGTCCTTTTGACCGAACATGCGCGCCACCGAGGCCGGCAACAGCGTATAGCCCGAACCGGTCGCAGCCAACTGAATGGCCATCCGCTCGCCAGCGGCGACTTCGTCGGGGGTATCCAGCGGGTCGGTGACGGGCGCGGAGGCATAGTCCTTCGGGTCCCAAAACGTCTCCCCGGCCAGCTCTTCGACGGTGACATCTCCGTCATCGTCGGTCCAAGCCGCCAACAGATGATCCTTGGAGACCATGATCACCGGTGCCTCGTCGTAGAGGCGCACCACGTGAATCTCATCTGGGTCTAGACCATCGGCAGCGACGAGTTCTTGCCAGGTCTGATCTGCCCGCCAGCGCAGATACCCCAGTTGGGGCAAGTAGCGCGGCGGGTCATGAGGTTGTAAAAACAGCGTCTGGGACTGCTCATCTTGGGTGACCAGCTGGACGACGGAGCCCCGTGCCTTGAAGCGGTGGGCCCACTTGGACGGAGTCGCCCCCGGAATGGTGGATAAAAACAGCGTCTCAACGGCCTGGTCAGTCATGGTGTTCACTTTAACGCAAAACGCCGCCCGGCGATCCAAGCGGATCACCGGGCGGCGTTGAAAGCTAGTGCTTACTCTTCGTCTTTGGTGAAGGAAACGTCCAGCGTGATGCGGACCTTATCCGAGACCAGGAAGCCGCCGGCTTCAAGAGCAGCGTTCCAGGTCAAACCGAATTCTTCCCGTGAGATTTCGGTGCTCGCTTCGAAGCCTGCACGAGTCATGCCGAAAGCATCAACGGTCTGGCCACCGAATTCACCCTTGAATTCGACCTGTTTGGTCACGCCACGAATGGTGAGGTTTCCGGTGAGTTTGAACTCTTCACCATCAAAGTCTGTGACGGTCAGCGATTCGAATTTTAGAACCGGGTGATTGGCGACATCGAAGAAGTCTTCGCCGCGCAGGTGCTCATCGCGACCTTCGTTGCGGGTGTTGACCGAGGCGGCCATGACTTCGGCCTGAATGACCGAGCCGTCGAGTTTCTCGGTGAACTCAGCACTTCCGGAGAAGTCTTCGAAGTTGCCGCGAACACGCGAGATGCCTGCGTGACGCACGCTAAACATGGCTTCCGAGTGAGAAGTATCGAGTGTCCATTTACCTGGTGTCAAAGTTGTCATGTATTCCTCCAAATTAGGTCTGTGGCCTTGCAAAGTTTTCGGAAGACCACTTGGTATGTACAACGTCTTCCAAAAGAAAAGTATTCCAGATTTGAAATACTTTGTCCACTCGAGGGGCAGGTCGCGACCTCGAATTAAGTCACTTAGGACGTTAAAACGGTCGAGTTTCCGCGGAAACTCACAGTTATTGGTACGTTAACATTTATGTCCAGCGCTGAACTTTCCGATTCCACCCAGGACTATTTGAAGGCCATTTGGTTGGCCGGAGAGTGGTCCGATGAGCCGGTCACGGCCACCAGTATTGCCCAGCGGGTCGGAGTCACGTTATCGACGACCTCAGATGCGCTGCGCCGACTCCGGCAGACCGGGTTGATCGATCACGCGCCATATAGTGCGATTACGTTGACCGAGACCGGCCGGGCGCATGCGATTCAGGTGGTGCGTCGTCACCGGCTCATCGAGACGTTTTTGGTTCAAGCATTGGGGTACACCTGGGACCAGGTTCACGATGAGGCCGAAGTGTTAGAGCACGCGGTCTCGGATTTTATGGTCGACAAGATTGCCGAGTATCTGGGGCATCCGGACCGGGATCCACACGGCGATCCGATCCCCAGCGCCGATGGGAGCGTAGAACAGCTGACCGCGATCCCGTTGACCGAGCTAGGGTTCGGGGTGGACGCGGTGGTAGAACGCATCGCCGACGACGACTCGCAGTTATTGCAGTATTTCGCATCCCAGGGGGTCTCGCACGGCACCGTGATCGAGCTGACCGAAGGCGCTCCGTTTTCAGATACCGTCACCCTGGTGGCCCCCACCGCGCAGTTGACGCTGGGGCCATCAGCGGTCGCGGCCGTGTGGGTCACGCCGGTCTAGCTACTCGCAGATGACGGTCGGCCAACCGGAGTAGGCCCAGCTCCAGGATTCGCGGACGGCCTCGCCATTCGGCGGGGTTTTGGTCCGGTGCACGTCGACGGTGAAACCTTCGCGACCGCCACGTTCAGAGATACATCCGTCGCCACTGGAGCGAATCGTCGGCGAAGCGGTGTAGTTATACGGGTCTGACGTCGATGTTTCGACGTCGTAGTAGTCCGACCCCCACAGCCGGGTGTGAACCTGATTGTCTTGCAGCCACATTTCGATGATGACCGGTGCGTCGGTGTCGTTTGCCCACCGGACGTTGATCTGGCCTTCCCAATACGTCGACTCACGGCCCTGCGGGTAGCGGTCGAACCACCGGGAGTGGGGTTTATGTTCGACGATCTCCATGCCGCCCAAAAAACCCGCGTTATAGGCCATGGTCGCGATCTGTGACAGCCCACCGCCCACGGCGGTGGTCGTCACGCCCGATTCCACCACGCCGGACTGGTAATAACCGTTGGCTTCGGTCACCGGAGCCAGCAGGGCATTCAGGTTGAACTCTTCGCCCGGCATGATCACGGTGCCGTTGATGCGGTCCGCGCCGACCCGCAGGTTGGCGGTTCGGGGTCCATCTTCGGGTGGGTAGGGGGTCGCATACTCGGCTACCACGTGGTTGACGTCCCAAGCTTCGGCCTGTTCGGTGGTGATCTCAGGTTCCATTTCCTGCAGCTCGACCGTAATGGTCCGGGATTGCTCACCGTTGAGGTCGGTCAGAATTTCCTCGACCACTTGTTCGCCGTCCACACCGCGGCCGACGGAGCCGGGCACGACTTCTGGCTGACCAGACCCCGGGGAACCAGTCAGTTCCACCGTGGCGTCTTGATTCGTGGATTCAAATTCAGAGTTATTTTGCGCCAGCGCATCGGTCAGTTCTTCGTCATCCAACACCAAGATTGGTTGGCCACCCTCACCGGTGTCTTCGGCCTCGGATGGCTCTTCGGCGAGCACTTCGGCGGCGGAGCCCAGCTGGGTCGGCGTCAGTTGGGTGCTGATGTCTCCGGCGTTGACCGTATAGTCGCCTGCGACCAGCGGCTGGCCGATCTCTGCTACAAACTGTTCCCACTGATCGGCAGACACTGCTGGGTCAACACCGTCACCGGGGGCGGTCAATTCTTGGGTGTCAGTTAACCAAACCTCGTCGAGTTGAGCGTCCAGTTCCTCGGCGTTCACGGTGAAACCATCGATCGGTTCGGTGTAGTCGAGTTCGGCACCTTCATAGACGACGGAGCCTTCGGTTGGTTCAAAGCTCAGCTGCTCTTCAAGACCGGCTATCGCTTCGGAGGCGGCGGCTTCATCCACTTGGGTCTGGGCTGACACATGGGCCTCGCCGAACAGTCGGGACCATAGCGCCACCGGATTGAAGGTCAGGTCGGTGAGCTCTTCGAGCGTGGCATCGACATCGTAACTGTAGCCGGCTTCTGCCGGGACGATCGTGGCTGTGGCCTCCTCGGCGTCGGCAACACGAACGGTGATTTCTCGTTCGGCGCGCTCGGCAAAGGCCTCTTCCAAGACCGGGGCTGCCTCCTCAGCGGACATTCCGGAGACATCGACGTCTTCCACCGTCAGGGTGGCGGGCATCGTATCTTGGGTCGCATATGCCAGGCCCACATAGCCTGCGCCAAGGAGCAACACCACGACGGCCACAATCCAGGGCCAGCGGCGCTTTTTGGACGGTTGTTTCGTGGCCGGCGCGGCAGTAGACCCGGGAGGCTTATCATAAGCGTGGGGCTCGGGACCTGGCCTCGTGCCGTCTTCGGGGGAGGCCTCGTCATCGTGAGAGTTCGACGGATCGAGGTGAGAGTCTTTTTCGTCAGCCATATATTCTACTCATACAATAGGACAGCGGCATTCGTCGTGAACGCCGCTGTGAGGATACGCAAGTGTTACATGTCATCGCATGCAGCGAAAGTCTAGCTTAAAGCCTGTGACTTCTTACGCTGCAGCGTCTTTTACCGCTCGGCTAGACTCGTAATGCGGCGTCATCGTCTAACGGTTCCATGCGACACCAATCGCTGGTGACACCGCGCACTGCTGAACTCAGACACGCCTTCACTCGTGAAAAAGGACTCTGTACATGACGAATTCATCTTCATCGGAACCGGTCGACCTGTCCGACCCGTCAATCTCGCCACACCAGCTTCATGAATTGGCCCAAACCCACCCGGAATTCTGGAACGAGATATTGGCGCACCCCAACGTGTATCCGGGGCTGGCCGATTGGATTCGTGACCGGCAGGCCGAATTGGCCGCAACCGGTGACGATGTTGCCGTCGGCGAGTCGGATGCGATGGCTCAAGCAGCGGTTGATGAGGCAGCTGCCCAAGAGGCTGAACATGCCACCTATTCTCCCGCGGAGGCGCAGGCTGTCACAGATGAGCCTGCAGATGATGGGCCAAGCGATGCGGAAACCACCTGGGCATTCCCGTCCGGTGCGGACTATGAGCCACGAACCGGTTCAACAGCCGCCAGTGAGTCGTCAGAACCCGACACGGGTGCGGAGACGACAGACGATACTGAACCGTCTTCCCAAGACCACTTGACATGGGGCTGGTCGCAGCCTGCGGAACAACCCAGCCCACAGCCGCAAGCCGATGCGGACCAGTACGCCCAGCAGCCCTCGGGCCAGCAGCCACAGCCCGGTTATCAGCAGGTTGGGCAACCACAGCAGTTAGAGCAGCACCAGGCAGCTCAGCGGCGGGGTGCATCGCGCATCGATTTGGATAGCGCCCGCACCTGGGGCTTGTTTGTGGCCGGTGGAGCGGCATTTCTGAGTCTGTTCGGGTTCATTTTCACCCCGACCCTGGATACCACCATGCCGTTTACTTCGCACCTGACCGCAGGCGGCTGGATCGTGGTGTTGCTGTTCATCGCCACGGTGGTTATGTCGCTGTTACAGCTGCTGAAACCTTCCCCGTGGATGGGTTTCTTTTTCGTCGCCGTGAGCCTGGCGGCAGGGTTTATCATGATCGGGCGGGCACTAACGCTCATCGGATTCTTCACAATGCGCTACACCGGGTTTTCGGTGCTCTGGTTGCTGTTCATGTCCCTGATACTCATAGCAGGGACACTGATTTATTTGGCACCCAAATCATCGGATGCTACTACCGGAAACCAGTCGGACCGGCAGCAGCCCGGTTACGACCAACAGCAACCCGGGCAGCCCAACTACCCTGCAGGACCACAGCAGTACGGGGGCTACTCACCGGGTGGACCCCAGCAAAATAACCCCCGCTAACTGTGTGTACTAGTCGGTGACTTCAGCGCCGGAGGCGACACCTTCGGCGAGGTCAGCAAGTTTTTCTATCGATGCGGCCAGTGATTCTTCGGTGTTGGCCCGGGCGCGTTCAAACCGGGTCTCATCGGTGAGCTCGGTCCAGTCGTAGGTGTGGCGGACCAAGGTCGTGACGTCATCGATGGGTTCGAGTTCCCAGCGCCAGATGTGACCGCGGGGTTCTTCGCCCACCGGGGCGGGTTTCCACGCGATGCGGCGACCTTCTTCAAACTCAATTACATAGTTGGTCCGGCTTTGACCGTTGGTCAGTTCCATGGTGAAACTCTGGTCCACACCGGTGATGCGTTGGCCCTGGTCGGCGTGCGATAAGTTATCGTTGCCATCCCATTCGGGCTGACGTGCCGGATCAGAGATCAGTTTGAAAATAGTTTCGGCTGGGGCAGAGACGTGGCGCTCGGCGCTCACAATACGTTGTTCACTCATGGACTCCACTCTTCCACTCGTGCCCGGCCTCGTCTAGAGGTCAGATGCACGAGTGAAAGCGTGGTTGGTGCAGCTTAGCGGGTCGTCTGTCCCGAGGACGCACGACGGTTCCCGCGGCGGCTGCTCTGCGGCCTACCGCTACCGGTTCCTGCCCGAGAATTTGAACGTGACGAGTCACTACTGCGAGAACTACGCGGGTTCTGACCGCTGCGTTGGCCCTCACTGCGACCGCTGCGCTGTCCCTCGGTTCGACCGCGACCTCGTCCATTACGGGACTTGCCGCGCCCCTGGCGCTGATCTGGCACCGGGGTGGTGACGCCCAGCAGTTTGTCGACCTGAGCCTGAGAATGGAACTGTCGTGGTCCGGGGACCAGTTCATCGAGCAGTTCATCGTTGGCACCATCGCTGTGGACGGTGGGGTTAATCTTGGCGGCCTTCATCAGATGACGGACCTCGTGTTGCAGATCGGTGGTCGCCAAAGTGATGACGGTACCGGCCTGGCCGGCGCGTGCGGTACGGCCCGAGCGGTGCAAATAGGCTTTGTGTTCTGCAGGCGGATCAGCGTGGATGACGAGTTCTACGTCGTCGACGTGGATCCCGCGGGCGGCGATGTCGGTGGCTACCAGCGTGCCGGCGGCACCATCGTGGAAGGCCTGGAGGTTTCTGGTCCGGGCGTTCTGTGACAGGTTGCCGTGCAGTTCCAGCGCGGTGACGCCGCGTTGACGCAGTTGCTTGGCCGTGCGTTTCGCGCCGTGTTTGGTGCGGGTAAACACAATGGTGCGACCTTCGGCGGCCGTCATCTTGGCCAATGTCTCGACTCGGTCATCGGAATCGACCACAATGACGTGGTGATCCATTTTCGCGACCGGGGAGGCCGCGGAGTCGGCTTCGTGCACGACAGGATTTTTCAGGTAGCGCTTGACGAGCACCCCAACACCGGCATCCAGCGTCGCGGAGAACAACATCTTCTGCGCAGCCGCGGGGACCTGGTCCAGAATACGACGGACCATCGGCAAAAAGCCCATGTCGGCCATGTGATCGGCTTCGTCAATGACGAGAATTTCGATGTCCGACAGGTCGACGTGGCCCTGGCCCATCAGGTCAAGGAGTCGACCCGGGCAGGCAACCAGCACGTCAACGCCGCGCTGCAGTTTCCTGACCTGCGGGTTTTGGCCCACACCACCAAACACGGTGGCGGTGCTCAGCCCGGTGGCCTGGCTTAATGGTTCAGCGGCTTCAGCAAGCTGCAGGGCAAGCTCACGGGTGGGAGCTAAGACCAGTGCGCGGGGACGGCGGCTGGCTGCGCGCTGTCCGTCGGTGAGACGTGCTGCGGTTGGCAGCAAGAACGCATAGGATTTACCGGAGCCGGTACGGCCACGGCCTAGTACATCGCGCCCAGCAAGCGAGTCTGGCAGGGTTGCTGCCTGAATCGGGGTGGGGTTGGTGATGTCTTGGCGTGCCAGTGTTTCGGCCAGTTTTTTGGGCACACCCAACGGGATAAACCCGTTCGTGGTTGGTGCTGCACTGGAAGAAGGCACGGTGGAAGAACCGCCGGTTTGGGCGGCATGATGAATTGAAGTCACGTAAAAAATGATTCCGTTCGGGAAAGAAAGACCCGACCCTGGCACAGGCGGAGCGACCATACAAAGGTCCCTCAACGCGGTACTGGACGGCACCGGAAAGGCAGTTCCTGACCGGCTGGCTCACCACAGTCTACGCTACGACACCTTCAAACGACGAAACGGGGTTCCACTACACTCCTGATCACGGTGCGGATGCGAGGGTTTTAGCCCCAGGCCAGGCCCAGTCCCGTGACACTGGCGAGCAGCCCGGCAAGGGCGCCGATAATCACCACGGCCCAGGCGGGAAGTTTGGCAAACTGTAGCAGCGCGAAACACCCCAGCGCGATGAGCAGCGCCGCGATGCCGGTAATTCCTGAGGTGATGATCGGGGTGATCAGTGCTGCTGCCAGGATACCAACGACTGCTGCGTTGGCGCCGGCCATCGCCGCAGCCACGGTGGTGTTATTGCGGACCGCATTCCAAAACGGCAACACAGCTAATAACAGCAACAGGCCGGGGACAAAGACCGCCACGAGTGCGACCGCAGCTGAGCTCCAGGCGGTGGCACCCTCGCCCATTTCGAATCCGAGGAAGGCCGCAAAAGTGAACAGCGGGCCCGGGACCGCCTGCGCGGCGCCATAGCCAGCTAGGAATTGATCTTGGGTGACCGCCGAGGTGATCGCCGGCTCGCCTTGGAGCAGCGGCAACACCACGTGCCCGCCACCAAATACCAGTGCACCGGCGCGATAGAACGCATCGGTCATCGCCACCCAGGCGTTGGTCGTTGCTGCGACCAGCACCGGTAGTCCTACCAACAGCAGCCCGAACACCACGGCACAGCTGATCCCGACCCGTTTGGAGACCCGCACCGATAGCGGCTGCCGGTCTGCCACGACCACCCGTCGACACACCAGCATGCCGAGCACCAGCCCGGCGATAATGGCCGACAGTTGGCCAGCGGTACCGGGGACAAATAATGCGAGCGCAAGCGCGCCCAAACCGATGAGGATCCGACGCAGATCTGGTGTCAAGGTTTTGGCCATGCCCCACACGGCATGCGCGACCACCGCGACCGCCACGGCCTTCAAACCAAGTAATAGACCCTGTCCGACGGGCCCGTCTAAGGCCACCGCGCCCATCGCAAACAGCACCAGCAGCACCGCAGACGGCACCGTGAAGGCAAACCAGGCGGCCAACGCCCCGAGGTATCCGCCGCGTATCAGACCTAAGGCAAATCCGACCTGGCTGGAAG
>CALBOC010000390.1 GCA_937896705.1 uncultured Micrococcaceae bacterium
TTTTTGCAACCTCGTAGGATAAAGGCATGTCCGAGCGCATGCATACCACCCCGTTGCCCGTCCAACCGGAACCTAAAGGTTGGCCGAGGATCAAGAAGTTCGTTTCTTCGCGAGTTCGATCGGGTGCTTGGCGTGCCCGCAAAGCGCTGATTCCCGCTGCGACATCGGCGATCGCCGCTGTCGCAGCTTATGCTTTTGCCACTATTATCTTCGGTCACAGCGAGCCCTATTTCGCCGCGACCGCCGCCTTAATTTCGCTGGGTTTCGGCCGTGATCCGCAGATCCGAAAAGCCCTCGAAGTGTCCATCGGTGTGACGTTAGGCATATTTGTGGGTGACACCTTACAAACTCTCCTTGGTCAGGGTTACTGGCAGGGCATCATCGTGGTCTTTGTGACCATCATTCTGGCACGTTTTATTGACTCGGGGGTTATCTTCACCACTCAGATGTCCATTCAGTCGGTGTTAATCGTGCTGCTGCCAATACCGCCCGAGGGGCCATTCAGCCGGTCTTTGGATGCGGTAATCGGCGGGATCATCGCGATTGCGATCACCATGCTCACCCCGGTGTCGGTGCGCCGGGAAGCCGTTGCTGGTTTTCGGGAATTGTTCACTTCCATCACCGGAGTGTTCCGAGAACTGGCCAATGCGCTGGAATCACATGACTCGCGCGGTGGATGGGTGGCACTGATTGAGGCCCGTGGTTTGCAGTCGAAGATTGATGCGGTGCGCGCCGAACTTGCCGCCGCTGATGAACACGCAACCTACTCCCCCACGCGACGCTCTGCCCGCCAAGACCTGGAAGAAATGTCGCGTACCTTGGAAAAGACCGACCTGGCGGTGCGCTCACTGCGCATTATCGCCCGCCGGGTGATCACCGTGATCGATGAAGTTGACGGCAAGGCCGAAACCATCGATGATCTGGAGCGAATGGGGGCCTGGTTTAGTGAGGCCGGCGATGCGGTGGCGGTGCTGGGGCGGTCGGTTTCCGAACCGGTGGCCCCGGGGCGACATCGCTCATTATCGGTCTCACGTGACGCGCTGGGGTCGGTCACAACCAAGCTCACCCCCGGCAATCTGGGAGCAGGGACCCTCCACGGCGAGGCTCTGGTGATGATGTGTCGGCCCATGATGGTCGACTTCTTAGAGGCCACCGGTTCCGACCATGACGAGGCCACCAGCTACTTACCCACACTGGGCAACTAACTGGCTTATCGTGTCCCCGCCGACGGCTAAACTTAGCGACATGTCGAAGTCGAAGACGAAACTTGCCTATAAATGCTCCGAGTGCGGCTGGATGACCGCCAAATGGACTGGCCGCTGTGGCGAATGTCAGGCCTGGGGCACGATCGAAGAAGCCGGGGTCACCCCAAGCTCCACCCGGACCGCTCCAGCGCGCGTGGATGTCGATCATCTGGCCCTGCCCATCACCGAGGTCGATGCCTCGCACGCCGAAAGCTTCCCAACCGGGGTCTCTGAATTCGACCGGGTTTTGGGTTCCGGGCTGGTCCCCGGTGCGGTGATCCTGCTGGCGGGTGAACCCGGGATCGGCAAATCGACGATGGCATTAGATATTGCCGGTCATGTAGCGGCAACCCGGCGCGATGACGGCAAGCAGCGCAAAACGCTGTATCTGACCGGTGAGGAAGCAGCCGCTCAGGTCCGTTTACGGGCTGAACGCATCGGGGCTATGAAACCCAATCTGATGCTGGCCGCTGAAACCGATCTCGGCCAAGTACTGGGCCAAATCGAACAGCTGCAACCAGACTTTATGGTCATTGACTCGGTCCAGACGATCCAGTCGGCCTCGATCGACGGCACTCCCGGCGGGCGGATGCAGATCCAGGAAGTCACCGCCAGTATCATCCGGTTGGCCAAACGCTACAATATCGCCACCATTTTGGTCGGCCACGTGACCAAAGAGGGCAGCATTGCCGGCCCGCGTACCATGGAACACTTGGTCGATGTGGTCTGCCAGTTCCACGGCGACCGCCACTCGCAACTCCGGTTCATCCGTTCGGTCAAAAACCGGTACGGCTCGACCGACGAAGTCGGCTGTTTTAGCATGCGCGACTCTGGGATCGAGTCCATCGATGATCCCTCGGGGCTGTTTATTAACACGTTTGAAACCCCGGCACCCGGCACGGCGATCACCGTGACCATGGATGGCCACCGTCCTTTGATGACGGAGGTCCAAGCACTCGTGGCTGAAAGTGCCGGCGGCTCCCCGCGCCGGGTCGTCACGGGTCTGGTCCAGTCGCGGTTGAATACCGTGGTCGCGATTCTTTCCCGGCACTTGCGTATTAACATGTCCACTCAGGACGTCTACGCCTCCACCGTGGGCGGCATCAATGTGCACGAACCAGCCGCTGACTTAGCACTTGCCGCAGCGATCCTCTCGTCGCGCGGGTCCTTGCCACTGCCCCGCAGTACCGTGGCTATCGGCGAGCTATCCCTGGCCGGGGAACTCCGTCCGGTGCCCGGCATTGATCGCAGGCTCAAAGAAGCTCACCGGCTTGGGTTCCACAGCGCGATCCTGCCGAAAGACGATGGCATCAAGGTGCCCAAGGGCATGCACGTGGTCCAAACCGACTCGCTGGAAGAGGCCATGACTAAACTCTTTGACCCCGGCCTTCGTCCACCACCGCGGCCTCAGCCCGGAGCACGGCTCGCCGATGTGATCAAACTTGACCAAGACGATGTCTGGGACGCCTAACTACTCGAGCTCAAATACCACTGGGTCAGCGGTGCGTTCCCCAAGGCTGACTACCAGTTGATACTGGCCGGGTTCAACGTCTTCGACCTCAGACTCGCAATTCTCGTCGGTGCTGATGCGTTCCCATTGGAAGTATACGGATTCAGACTGTCCAGGCTCCATCTCGACAATCTGTTCTTGCGGGTCCACCTGGCAGGCACGCGTGGCAAAGACGAATTGGCCATCCATGTCCTGAACCACAAAGTTTTGTTGATCCGAACCCAATGCCGCATCGCATAAGACGTCCCCCTCGTGGGAGATGGTCATAGCAAACCGCGGGTCCTCGTCTGCCTCATAGACCTCTTGATCTGTCGAGCCGGTGACGGTCAAAGACTCGGGGTCGCAAGCATTGGCTAACTCGTCGGTGTCCTCGTCGTCGGTCTCGGTCGGGGAAGGCGAAACCGACTCGGTGACCGTCGGCGAAGGATCGGGTGTGGCATCGTCCTCGTCAGAGGTAAACAATCCAATCAAGGCCCAAATACCCCAGCCAATTAACACCAAAATGAGGAGTAAAATAATCACCGCAACGATGCGGCGTCGTCGCAAAATATGAGGCGGGATCTTTCGGGGACGCGGGGGAAGCTGTTGGTCAGACATAGAGCATAGTTTAGCCACTCAACCGGCACATGCGGTGGCCGCGGTTAGCATGGTGGGTATGTCATCTGCCCTCACCGAACTCGACGATGCCCATGTGCAACAGGTCCGAACCCGCATCCTGCAGTGGTATGCGGCCAACGCCAGGAAATTGCCGTGGCGCGAGCCCGAAACTACCGCCTGGGGCGTGCTGGTATCCGAAGTGATGCTGCAACAAACCCAGGTGTCCCGCGTGTGGGAACCATGGTTGGCGTGGATGCAGCGGTGGCCTGGACCCGCGGAGTTGGCTGCCGCCGAGGCCTCCGACGTGTTGATCATGTGGGGGCGGTTGGGCTATCCCCGTCGCGCACTGCGACTCCACGAAACCGCCAAAGCGGTCGTAGAGCAACACGACGGGCAATTGCCCGCCGACCCTGATTTGCTGCTCCAGTTACCGGGCATCGGCGAATACACTGCCGCTGCGGTCTCATCGTTCGCCTTTGGCATCCCGGAAGTGGTGATCGATACGAACGTACGCCGCGTGCACGCCCGGATATTCACCGGAGCAGGCGCCGCTGCACCGAGCCTGACGGCTGCAGAACGCCGCCTGGCCAAGCATCTGATGCCCGATGCCTCAACGGAACAGGGCGTTGCCGACGCGAATACCTGGAATGTTGCGACCATGGAACTGGGAGCGCTGATATGTACCGCCCGAGCACCGAAATGTGAAGACTGTCCCGTGTTAGCACAATGCGCGTGGGTGGCCGCTGGGAAACCCGAACCTGACGTTGTGGCGAAAACCCAGTCTTGGAATGGTTCGGATCGGCAGGTTCGCGGGGCGATCATGGGAGTGCTGCGCGCCCAGGGCGCCATTGATGTCGGCAGGTTGCGCACCACAGTGGAAGCGACCGGCAGACTTGGCCGGCACGTACCAGAATCAGCCCAGTGGGACCGCGCGGTCACCGGTCTGGTGAATGACGGGTTGGCCGTGCTCAGCGAAGATCTGTTGACCCTGCCCTAGTCGCTGATGGGACGCTGGGCGAGGTCCAAGATCATGCGGGTATTGCCCAGCGTATTGGGCTTGACCCGAGCCAGATCTAAGAATTCTGCGACACCTTCGTCGGTGGACAGCAGCAGTTGGCTGAAGACGTCCGGGTCCAGCACCGACTGGTCTTTCATGATTTCAAAACCGTGGCGTTGGAAGAATGAGGTCTCGAAGGTCAAACAGAATACGTGTTGGACACCGAGGGCTTCGGCTTTATTTAATAGGGCGTTCAAGACGAGCCCGCCGATACCGCGGCCCTGATGGCCGTCAGCTGTGGCAAGGGTCCGCACCTCGGCTAAATGCTCCCACATCACGTGCAGGGCACCGAAACCGAGGATCTCGCCTTCGTCGCTTTCTGCCACCATGAACTCCTGGACCGCCTCGTAGTAGGCGACCTTGTCTTTATCGAGCAGCACACGTTCGCTCGCGAGAGGTTGCACCATTGATCGAATGGTGGGGACGTCCTGGGTACGGGCCGGGCGGATGTGAATTTCCATTAGGCCAACACTACTTGCTGGATCTTTTCACGGCGAGTCTGAGGGCCGCGCTCCATTCTGGGCGGAAATACGCCATCTGCCAACACGCGCACGACGAGGCTAGGCAAAGGGCTGGAAGTATCAGCACAATGGTGACTATGAAAATTTTAACCGTATGCCTTGGAAATATTTGCCGTTCTCCCGCCGCCGAATCTGTTTTGATCCACGAATTTGAAAAAGCTGGGATCGACGCCGAGGTCGCTTCTGCCGGTACCTCCGATTGGCACATCGGCACCGGAGCGCACCACCTGACACAAAAAGTCGGCACCGAGCGCGGTTATCAGTTCACATCGGTGGCCGACCAAATCACGGCTGACCACATCGAGGAAGCCGACCT
>CALBOC010000391.1 GCA_937896705.1 uncultured Micrococcaceae bacterium
TCGAGCATCATCCCAATCCGCACATTCTGGATCTGGTGAATCGGGGCTGGAACCGACTGGCGGCCCTGCGCTCTTCAACGTTTTCGATTATCCCGTCCCGGGCGCCGAGTTCGGTCGCTGAACACGATGAGCTGCTCGAACTCATTGCTGAGGGTGCTGAGTTTTCGATCATCGAAGCTGCAGCTCGGAACCACCGGCTCAACGCCTTGAACGCCTACCTCGATTACCACGCACAATCCACTGCACAAGATTTCTAACAATATTGGAAAGGACGACATGACTAACGGCAAACCAGACAACATGCCAGATCAAATCCGTCACTACATCAACGGGGAGTTCGTCGACTCCATTGATGGCGATACCTTCGATGTGATCAACCCGGTCACCAACGAAACCTACATCCAGGCTTCGTCGGGGAAAATCGCCGACATTGATGCCGCTGTAGCGGCCGCCAAAGAGGCCTTCGACAACGGCCCGTGGCCACACATGCTGCCGCGCGAACGCTCCCGCATTCTCCACAACATTGCTGACGTGGTCGAAACCCGTCAGCAAGAACTGGCCGAAATGGAAACCTGGGACTCGGGTCTGCCAATTTCCCAGACCCTAGGCCAGGCCCGCCGTGCAGCCGAAAACTTCCGGTTCTTCGCGGACCTGATCGTCGCCCAGCACGACAACGCCTTCAAGGTGCCAGGTCGTCAGATCAACTACGTCAACCGCAAGCCCATTGGTGTTGCTGGACTGATCACTCCGTGGAATACCCCATTCATGCTGGAATCCTGGAAACTTGGCCCAGCACTGGCCACCGGAAACACCGTGGTGCTCAAACCAGCTGAGTTCACCCCGCTGTCGGCCGGCCTGTGGCCCGGTATCTTCGAAGAAGCCGGCCTACCTACCGGGGTGTTCAACATGGTCCACGGCTACGGCGAAGAAGGCTACGCCGGTGACTCACTGGTCAAACACCCAGACGTCCCGCTGATCTCGTTTACCGGTGAGTCCCGCACCGGGCAGATCATCATGGCCAACGCAGCCCCGCACCTAAAGGGTCTGTCGATGGAACTGGGCGGCAAATCCCCCGCCGTGGTCTTTGAAGACGCCGACCTCGAAAAAGCCATCGACGCGACCGTCTTCGGGGTCTTCTCCCTCAACGGTGAACGCTGCACCGCCGGTTCCCGCATCCTGGTCCAGCGCAGCATCTACGACGAGTTCGTCGAACGCTATGCCGCCCAGGCCGCCAACGTCAAAGTTGGTATGCCCAACGATCCGAAGACCGAGGTTGGTGCTCTGGTGCACCCAGAACACTTCGACAAAGTGTGGTCTTACGTCCAAATCGGGAAAGACGAAGCCCGCCTGGTAGCCGGTGGTGACCGCCCAGCAGAATTCCCCGAAGGGAACTTCTTGCAGCCAACCGTCTTCGCCGACGTGGCACCGGATGCCCGGATCTTCCAGGAAGAGATCTTCGGCCCGGTCGTGGCGATCACCCCGTTCGACACCGACGAAGAAGCACTCGAGCTAGCCAATAACACCACTTACGGTCTGGCCGCTTACATCTGGACCAACGACCTGCAGCGCTCGCACAACTTTGCCCAAAAGGTTGAAGCCGGCATGGTGTGGCTGAACTCCAACAACGTCCGCGACCTTCGCACTCCGTTCGGTGGCGTGAAGGCTTCCGGACTCGGCCAAGAGGGTGGCTACCGCTCGATCGACTTCTACACCGAGCAGCAGGCCGTTCACATCAACCTGGGCGAAGTGCACAACCCAGTTTTCGGCAAACAGTAAATCTGGTCGGAACCATTACCGAAGGATCAATCATGACCATTGATAAAAACAAGCGCACCCTCACCAGCTCGGGATTCCACGTATCCCAGGACGCGCCAGTCAACACCGATAACCCGATTCCGACCCCGGAAGCCGAAGCACCAGATGTGCTGCGGGTAGCCTACATGGAAATCCAGGTCACCGACCTGGCCGCATCCCGTGAATTCTACGTCGACATCCTGGGCCTGCACGTTACGCACGAAGATGACCAGGAAATCTACCTGCGCTCAGCCGAAGAGTTCATCCACCACAACCTGGTGTTGAAACAAGGCGATATCGCAGCCGTTGGGGCCT
>CALBOC010000392.1 GCA_937896705.1 uncultured Micrococcaceae bacterium
AGATCAGCGTACTGCTCGAAGCCTGCTGCTTCGAAGGCGCGGCGAGTTGGGTCATAGTCGCTATCTGTCGCGTCGACGAACTCGGAGCCGAGGTATTTATCGTTCTCACCGGTCTGGACGATCGCCTCGAGTAATACGTCCTGGTTTTCTTCCAGAGCGTCGCTCAGATAGTTGGCGCAGTCGTCACCGAGCCCGGTGCGTGCAATGAATAAGTCGTTTGGTAAATCTGGGCCTTCAGCAAGGATCTCGACTGCATTGTCGCCCATCGCTTCTTGCACGGCTTCAAAGTCGGAGATGCCGGTCCCCAGGGCATCGCCATCACCGGTAGCAAAGGCTTCGATGTGAGTATCTGACAGCGGGACGACTTCGACGTCACCGGCGTTGGGATCCAGGCCGGCGGAGTCGAGCATTTCCAGTGGACCAAGGTGTCCGGAGGTTGACCCGACTTCTTTGGTGATCATCTGCTTGCCTGCAAGATCTTCGACGGACTCGAGATCCGAGTCGGCGCGTTTGAAGATCGCAGCTTTGTAATTGTCGCGAGTGACACCAACCAACGGAATCGCGTCAGCTTCTTCTTTGAGGACAACGTATTCGGCCGGTCCGGTGAGCAACACATCCAGGTCGTCGTATTCTAACGCTGTGGCTGCTGCGGTGCGGGAGGCCATGGGTTCGAATTCGACATCCAGACCGGTGGCTTCTTCTAAGGCGACACGGAAGTCTTCAAATTCCAACACGAGGGTTTCCAGACCTTCGACACCGGTGTCGGAGAAGCGCAACGGTTCGAACTCAGCGCAGACCCCGGCCGCTGTATCAGCAGAGGTGCCACTAGCCGACTCGTCGGCGTCTGCGTCACCACATGCTGTTAAGGCAAATGCGGTGGCTGCTGCTGCAGACAGGGCAAGAAACTTTCGGGACATGAAAACTAGATCCTTCCACAAGGTGCGAATTTGGTGGCACTCTTGTTGACGTGCCATGCGTAGTTTTCGCGCTCGATCTAAACGGAAGGTTGCGGAATCACGAACCCCCGGTCCCGAGGTGTTGAATTCTTCGACAGGACTTCGGCTACTGCAAGAGTTGCAGGCGGCTTTGGGTGCGGAATAAGTCAGGTGGTGGGTCAGCGATATCTACGAGTTCTTCTCGAGATACCTCAGAACACACAACCAGTGGCCTATCTCGCTCCACCAGGACGTCAATCAGGGTGACGAACCGTTGTCGTGCGGCGGGATCCATCCGCGACAAGCGCGGAACATTCAGCAGGACCCAAGCAGCGTAGTGTTGCGCAAGTTCTAGATAATCATGAGTCGCCGAGCGGGTGCCCAACAGGCTGGCGAAATCGAACCAAATCTGAGACCCGCGAACAGCGCTAGCGCACAGCGCGCGATGGCCCTCAAGCACTGTGACGGCCTCGTCGTTTCCGGGTGCGATGAGCCCAATAGAGAGCAGCGTGTCTTGAGTGGATTCGCCTGGGGCGGTAAGCCAGTGGCCCGAGGCGAAGCCGCCATCACGGGATGCGACCTGGCTTCGGTAGTCAGTGCCGCCATCGAGCTCGTGGACAACGAACTGTTCCCGCAGGATGGTGATGCTGGGTTCGATCACGTGGTGGAACATCTCATCCGGGAGGAGCCCTTCCGGCTCATAGTTTGAGGTGATCAGCGTGGGGATACCACGCTGCACAATCTCAGCGAGAAGGTTGTTCAGCAGTGCGGCACTTCCAGGGTCATGGACGTGGAGTTCATCAAAGAAAAACAGTTCGGTGCCGGACAGCAGCTCGGTCAGCGTCGCGTCAATCGCGTTACGCATGCTCGTGCCAGGTCCGAGTTGCTGCTGCAGCTTCCGGAAGAAATCATGAAAGTGCACGTGGCGTCTGGCTTCAGCCGGATAGGGTGCCATCTCGAACAGCTGGGTCATCAACCAGGTTTTGCCACGACCAGGTGGACCGTAGATAAAGTACCCTGTCGGTACGTCAGTGAGCGCAAGGCTGGGCTGAGACGTAGGGTGCAGGAACTCAATGACCGCGGTCGCTAGGCGTCGCTGTGGTGCATCGAGTATGGTCCCGGTGCGGGATTCGATTTCCAAGAGCATCGTGTCCACACTCTGGGTGGGTAAAGTCTGCGCGATCTCCATAGCGTTCCATCTTAGCTACCAAGCCGTAGCGCTTAGCTGTAACCGAAAAACCCCGGTGAGATACGTCGTGCATCACACCGGGGTTCTTGGTCTAGCGGAAGTTAGTGCTCGTATTCGGCGATGTAGCGGCCGACCACGCCACCTTCGCGGAGCTTGTT
>CALBOC010000393.1 GCA_937896705.1 uncultured Micrococcaceae bacterium
GATGCCGGTGAGGCGTTGGAGGCCGCCGTGGCCGAGGGTGTGATCGAGGATCTTTTTGCCTCCTGGGATCAAGTTGAGGGCTTCCAAGTCGAGCCGGTGGATGTAGAAGACCTCACCGTCGAACACTGTGAGCCGGTGGATTAACCTCAAACGCCCCACACGTGGTGGGGCGTTTGCGAAGTGGTCGGCGGTTAGTTTGCGCCGGGGTAATGCCGCAGATCTTCACCCACGTAGACCTGGCGTGGGCGACCGATGCGGGTTTCGTCATCGGTGATCATTTCGCGCCACTGCGCGATCCAGCCGGGTAGACGACCCAGTGCGAACAGCGGGGTGAACATCCGGTTCGGGAAGCCCATTGCGCTGTAGATCAGGCCGGTGTAGAAGTCGACGTTTGGATACAGTTTGCGCTCGATGAAGTAATCATCGTTGAGAGCGCGTTCTTCGATCTGCATGGCCATTTCGAGCCGCTCGTCATTGCCACCGAGCTTGTTGAGGATCTTTTCGGCGGTGGATTTCACGATACGGGCCCGTGGGTCATAGTTCTTGTAGACGCGGTGCCCGAAGCCCATCAGACGGATGCCGGATTCTTTGTCTTTGACCTTGTCCATGAATTGTTCTGGGGTCAGGCCTTCTTGTTTAATTTCATCCAGCATGTTCAGTACGGCTTCATTTGCCCCACCGTGAAGTGGGCCAAACAGCGCGTTGATGCCGGCAGAAATGGAACCAAAGATGTTGGCGTGTGAAGACCCGACCAGGCGCACCGTGGAGGTCGAGCAGTTTTGTTCGTGGTCGGCGTGCAGGATGAGCAGCATATCCAGCGCATCGACCATGTCCTGGTCGAGTTCGTATGGTTCGGTTGGCACACCGAAGGTCAACCGCAGGAAGTTCTCGGTGAGGTTCAGTGAATTGTCCGGGTACAGGAAGGGCTGTCCGATGGACTTTTTGTATGCGTAGGCGGCCAGGACGGGCACCTTAGACATCAACCGGATGGTCGAAATGTGGACCTGTTCTTCGTCGAAGGGATCCAGGGAGTCTTCGTAGAACGTGGAGAGCGCAGAGACGGCTGATGACAGCACAGCCATCGGGTGGGCATTGCGTGGAAAACCGTCGAAGAATGCTTTGATGTCTTCGTGCAGCATGGTGTGGGACCGAATGTTGGTATCCCACTCAGCCAGCTGATCGGCGGTTGGCAGCTCACCGTAGATGAGTAGGTAGGCGACTTCCAAAAATGAGGAGTGCTCTGCAAGCTGTTCGATCGGGTAGCCGCGGTAGCGCAGGATGCCGGCGTCGCCGTCGATATAGGTGACCGCTGAGCGAGCGTTGGCGGTGTTCATGAAGCCCGGATCGTAGGTGACGGTTTCGGTGTCACGCAGAACCGTGGCGATGCTGAGACCGTCGTTACCGACCGTGGATGCAACACGTGGGAGGTCTACGTTGGTATCGCCTACCGTGAGCTTGCCGTCATGTGTTTCAGTCATGATTATCCCTCTTGTCCGTGCAGCACGCAGCTTGCACTATGGCCACGATCGGTGGCGCTATTCGATAT
>CALBOC010000394.1 GCA_937896705.1 uncultured Micrococcaceae bacterium
CGGTGCGTCATCCTGTATGGTTTCCACGGATCCGGCCTAAGCTGCTTGAGATGGCTTCGATGCGAACCGTGCTTCGCATGCCATTTTTGCGGCGCGTTCCAACCAAGGAGAATTGTTTCTATGTCCATGACCAGTGCGTCATCCTCGATGATCTACCGAACATTTTCGAAGGTTCTGATCGCCAATCGGGGTGAGATCGCGGTCCGCATTATTCGCGCTGCACAGGACGAAGGACTAGAAGCGGTCGCCATCTACGCCAACCCGGACCGCGATGCGATGCACGTCCGGCTGGCGGATCACGCGTTTTCGCTCAACGGTGACACAGTCGCCGACACCTATCTGTCGGTTGAAAAAATATTGCGCGCAGCCCGTGATTCCGGTGCCGACGCCATCCACCCGGGTTACGGATTTCTGGCGGAAAACGCCGAATTCGCCCAAGCGGTGCTTGATGCGGGCCTGACCTGGATTGGCCCACCTCCGGCCGCTATTCACGCGCTCGGAGACAAAGTTTCGGCCCGGCATATTGCACAGCGGGTCGGCGCCCCACTGGCACCGGGGACGGCTGATCCGGTGCAATCTGCCCAAGAAGTTGTCGACTTCGCCGATGAGTACGGCCTGCCCCTGGCGATCAAGGCAGCTCACGGCGGTGGTGGACGTGGCATTAAGGTTGTTCGCCAGCGTTCGGAGATCCCAGAGGCCTTCGAATCGGCGGTCCGCGAAGCCACCGCAGCCTTTGGCCGGGGCGAATGTTTTGTCGAACGCTTTCTTGATGCCCCACGCCACTTGGAGACCCAGTGCTTGGCTGATAAGGACGGCAACGTGGTGGTTGTTTCGACTCGCGATTGCTCTTTGCAACGGCGGAACCAAAAATTAATCGAAGAAGCGCCCGCCCCGTACCTGAGCGCCGAACAGGAACAACAACTCTACGACGCCTCGGTGGCACTGCTCCAAGAAGCCGGCTACGTCGGTGCTGGGACCTGCGAATTTCTGATTGGCCAAGATGGCACGATCTCCTTCTTGGAGGTCAACACCCGACTCCAGGTGGAACACACGGTCTCTGAAGAAGTCACCGGCATCGACCTGGTTCGCGAACAATTCCGCATTGCCCGCGGTGAGCCACTGGGTTATGACCATCCTGAGATCCATGGCCACTCGTTTGAATTTCGTATCACGGCCGAAGATCCCGGCCAGAATTTTATGCCGGCACCCGGCACGGTGACCAAAATGCGACTGCCGGGCGGTCCCGGTGTGCGCATTGATACCGGCATCGAAGAGGGCGAAACCATTTCTGGGGCCTTCGACTCAATGGTCGCCAAGCTCATTGTCACCGGCCGGGATCGAAAAGAAGCACTACAGCGTTCACAGCGTGCGCTCAATGAGATGCGCATCGCCGGGTTGGCCACAGTCCTACCCTTCCACCGCACGGTCATCCAGGACCCACACTTTGCGCCCGAGTTGGATCAGCCCAACCAAAAAATCCCGGCTGAGGGACCATTTACGGTCCACACTCGGTGGATTGAAACCGATTTCATCAACGAATTGCAAGCACAATCGGTCGTCCCCAGCATGGATGACCAGGACGAAGTCGAACGCCGTGTCGTCACGGTTGAGGTCAATGGCAAACGAGTCGAGGTAACGCTACCCGACTCACTGGCCGGTATCGCTGCGGTGGATGCCAAACCTCAGCGCCGTCGCCCCTCCCGCACGGCAACGAAAGCCGCGGGCGCATCGGCGGCCGGGGCATCGGGTGACACCGTGACCTCACCGATGCAAGGCACCATCGTCAAACTGGGCGTGGAAGTCGGCGCCGAAGTCGTCGAAGGCGATCTCATTTTGGTGCTGGAAGCCATGAAGATGGAGCAGCCCATCACCGCGCATAAGGCCGGTACCGTGACGGATATTACCGCCGAGCCAGGATCGACCGTCAATGCCGGAGCGGCACTGGCCACCATCGAAGGGTAACAAAGCGTCCAAGTTTCCCCCAGGAAACTGCACTTCTATACACTGAGGTGGTTTCACAGGTGACGATTCTTATCTTGTACAGCCCAGACGTCACCTGATCGCCTCTATCCACGACGAAAGTTCATTTGATGTCAACGCAACCCGCAGCGACTTCGCATGGTATTCAAGATGCCGACCTGGGCGTGCCCCGGTGGAAGATCATCATGGCCTCGGTTGTAGGCACTACCATCGAATTCTACGATTTCTATATTTACGCCACCGCGGCAGTCTCAGTGTTCCCACTGATCTTCTTCCCCGGCGGCGACGCACAAACGGCCCTGCTCGCCTCCATGGCAACCTTTGGTGCGGCCTTCGTGGCTCGTCCCCTCGGCTCCATCATCTTTGGCCACATGGGCGACCGGTTAGGTCGCAAAGTCACGCTCATCGGTGCCCTGTTGACCATGGGGATCGCGACCTTCATCATCGGGTTATTACCGACGTATTTCCAGATCGGACTGTGGGCGCCGGCGATGTTGACCATCCTCCGGTTCTGTCAGGGACTTGGTCTGGGTGGTGAATGGTCCGGGGCGGCTCTGCTGGTCACCGAAACCGCCAAACCTGGCAAACGCGCCTCCGCGGCCATGTGGCCCCAATTGGGTGCGCCTTTCGGGTTCCTGCTCGCCAACGGCTTCTTCTTGATACTGACCTTGGCTTTCGATTACGATTCGGCAGCCCACGGTGCGGACCACGTCTTCGTGGACTGGGTATGGCGCGTACCATTCTTGGCATCCATCGTGATGGTGGCCATCGGGCTGTGGGTTCGGGTTTCCTTAGAAGAAACCCCGGTCTTCAAACAGGCCATTGCCAAAGACGAGCGCGTCAAAGCACCACTCAAAGACGTTTTTGCCAAAAACTGGTGGCAGCTGATCCTGGGGACGTTCATCATGTACGCCACCTATGTGCTGTTCTACCTGATGACCACCTGGATCCTGTCCTATGCCATCGGCGCACCAGCGGCCGGCGGGCTGGGAACGTCTTATAACGACTTCTTGGTCATCCAGCTGATCTCGATTCTCTTCTTCGCCGCATTCGTGCCGGTCGCCGGGATGCTGGCCGATAAATTTGGGCGCAAACCAACCATGCTGACCATCACCACGCTGATGATCATCTTCGGGCTGCTATTTGGTTGGTGGCTCAACGCGGACGTCATCGTCGATGCTGACGGCACGCTCAACACTGCGCGCATGATCACGTTCATGATCGTGGGCATGTCGCTGATGGGCCTGACCTTCGGACCGATGTCCGCCATCCTGCCGGAACTCTTCCCCACCGAAACCCGGTATACCGGATCCGGCATTTCCTACAACGTCTCGTCCATTCTGGGTGCAGCGCTGACACCGTTTATTGCCACGTGGCTGATGGGTACCTTCGATGTGTCCTATGTGGGCTACTACTTGGCGGCAGCCTCGGTGATCACCCTGATCTTCTTGGCACTGAGCCCCGAGACCAAATATCGTTCGCTGTCAAATCTCGATCAAGACGAAATCCAGCGCACCCGCTAGCCCGTAGTTTCGGGAGCGACATAATTCAATGGCCCGGCTACCCCGGCGGCACTGCGCCGTGGGGTAGCCGGGCCGTTGTCTTTCTGGGGTCAGAACTACTTCGCGGTGTCTGCGGCGTAGTCGAGATACCACTCCAGCACATCTGGTTCAGCGGCGGTTTCTTTCGACACCTTCTCGGGTGCCATCCCCTGCAGGACGCGTTTAATCGGGACTTCCATGAGCTTGCCGGTTTTGGTCATCGGCACGCCCGGGGCGATGATAATGTCATCGGGCACATACCGCGGGGACAGTTCGGTGCGAATCGCCTCGGTGATAATGTCTTTGAGCTGCTGGGCGTCTATTTCGGGGTCCGTTGGAACCACAAACAACGGCATGTAGTAGTCGCCGTCGTCGAGTTCGGCCCCGATCACCATCGATGCTGAGACCTCATCCAAGGCATCAACCACCTGGTATAGGTCACTGGAGCCCATGCGAATACCGCCGCGGTTCAGGGTCGCATCGGATCGTCCGTGGATCACAAAGGACTGGCGCGGCGTCTGGGTGGCAAAATCACCGTGGTACCAAATGTGCGGGTCTTGGCTGAAGTACGCGTCGTGATACCGCTCGTTATCCGGATCGTTCCAGAAATATAAGGGCATGGTGGGCATCGGTTTGGTGATGACCAGTTCTCCGACCTCATCGGTCACCGATGCGCCCGAGTCATCAAAGACGTCTGCGGCCACACCGAGGGCCGGTCCCATGAGTTCGTTGACGCGCACCGGATCCATCGGGTTGGAGCCCACAAACACCGAGCACACATCGGTGCCACCGGAATCCGACCGAAGCCGCACATCCGGGTTGACGGCCTCATATACCCAGCGCCAGGTTCGTGCCGGAAGCGGGGACGCCGAGACCAGAATATCGGTCAGATTCGACAGGTCGAATTCATCTTTGGGAACCAAACCTGACTCTTGGACACCGGTCAGGATGGCGGCACCGCAACCATAGAGGGCAACGCGTTCCTGGGCCATGATTTCAAACTGTCGTCCTGGTCCGCCAGCGAAGACCCCACCGGAATAGGCGATGGCCTTGGCCCCGGTGATCAGGGTTCCGACCAGCATGTTCCACAGCATCCAGGTGGTTGAGGTCGAAATATAGACCGCTTGACCCTTCGGGACCCGGTAGTGCAAGCCAAAGGATTTGGCGATCTCTAATACGGTGCCACCCTGGCTTTGCACAATGCCTTTGGGGGTGCCCGTGGTGCCCGAGGAGTACAAGACCCACAGCGGGTGCGAGAAATCCACGGCGGTAAATTCTGGTTCGCGGCCGTCAGCGACGATATCACCGAACACCGCGGTTTCAACGTTATGGGAGGCCGCGATCTCTGCGACTTTGGTCCGGTCCCCCGAATACGTATTTTCGACCAACACGTGATGCGTCACGGACTCGAGTTCATCCAACAGACGGTCGAGATCGCCAATTTGTTCGCGCACCTTGCCGCCGAGCTCAAGACCATCGATGGTCATGAACACTTTGGGTTGCAGCTGTTGGAAACGGGTGACGATACCGGGCACACCGAAATCGACATTGACCACCGACCAAATCGCCCCCACCGCAGCAGACCCGAGCAACCCAACGATGGCCTGCGGGATATTCGGTAACGCTGCAGCCACCACATCACCTTCGGTGACGCCGATCGTTCTGAGATGGTGAGCAAAGGCCCCAACCTGCTCATTGAGCTGTCGCCACGTCAGCGCCGTGCGGTTGAGAGATTCGTCGAGTCCGACGACGGCTTCTTGGTCTGGCATCTTGCTGACATGACGCAAAATATTTTCTGCGTAGTTGACTTTAGCGCCTTGAGCCCAGTGCGTATCGGGCATCTGACCCTGCAGCATCGGGCCGGTGGGCTTTTGACCAATGACGTCGAAATAATCCCAGATCTCCGTCCAGAAGACCTCCAGATCATCGACCGACCAGTGCCACAGATCCAGATAGGTTTCCATGGCCAGACCGTGTTTGGCGTTCATGGCTTGCATGAACTGATACATCGCGGTCTGTTGCACCGTTTCAGCTTCTGGTCGCCACAGCATATCGTTGCTCAAAGTGTCTCCCAACGTCGTCAATGCCAAGGTGGGAACCCTACAGTACCCACCTCAAACTCCTGGACCACAGTGTAGTCCAGATCACCTTGCGGGCAGGGTATTAGAACTCTTCGCGACGATGCAGCTGCCGCGCGACTTCTGCCACGGTGCCAGACAGCGACGGGTAAATGGTGAAGGTCTCGGCCAGGTCATCCACGTGGAGCTTTTGCGAGACCGCGAGCGACAGTGGATAGATCAAATCTGATGCGCGCGGTGCCACGATCACGCCGCCCAGGACGTGGCCCGACCCGCGCCTGGAGAAAATCTTGACGAACCCATCTTCCACGTTCATCATTTTGGCGCGCGGGTTGGAGGCCATCGGGATGACATACTGATCCACCTGATAGTCACCGGTCGCGACCATTTCGGCGGTCAGACCCACCGTGGCGATCTCAGGAGAGGTGAAGATATTCGAAGCCACTTGGTTACTGGAAAACGGTTTGACGATGTCACCCAGCAGGTGGTTGACGGCAATCCGTCCTTGCATCGCAGCCACCGATGCTAATGCCAGGCGGCCGGTGCAGTCCCCCGCGGCATAAATACTGGACACCGAGGTGCGCGACACCGCATCAATCTTGATGTGTCCCGAGGGGGTCATTTCCACCCCAATGTCTTCCAGACCAAGACCGGAGGTATTAGGAATACCGCCGACGGCTAACAAGCAGTGGGTGCCTTCCACGTATCCCCCGGCCGACAGCTCAACGCGCACCCCGTCACGGATTCTGGTGACCGATTCAGCGCGAGTTCGAGAGATAACGTTCACGCCGGTTTCCGAAAACACATCTTCGAGCACTTGGGCCGCATCCGGATCCTCGCCCGGCAGTAGGGTTTCGCGCGAGGAGACCAAGGTGACGTTGGATCCCAGCAGCTGGTAGGCCGAGGCAAATTCGGCACCGGTTACACCAGAACCGACTACCACGAGGTGCTCTGGGAGCTCATCGATCGAGTACAGCTGTTTCCAGTTGAAGATGCGTTCGCCATCGGGTTTGGCTGAATCCAGCTCGCGAGGTGTCGCACCGGTGGCGATCAGCGCTGCATCAGAGGTGATCGTCTCGGTTTTGCCATCCATGGTGGCCACTTCGACCACATTGCGTTCGACGAATCTACCCTCCCCGACCACGATGCGCACGCCGTTGGCTTGTAGTCGGCGGCGGATATCCTCTGACTGTTCGGATGCCAGCCGCAGGAGGCGCTGGTTGATGCTTTCCAGATCCGACCGGACGGAGTGCGCATCAAAATCCAGCCCCAAACCTGGAGCACCCATCACACGGCGGCGAGAGTCGGCGGCAGCAATCAAAGTCTTGGAGGGCACCACATCGGTTAACACCGCAGAACCGCCGATGCCGTTGCGTTCAACCAGCGTCACCTCAGCGCCAAATTTCGAGGCCACCAAGGCGGCTTCGTACCCGCCGGGGCCGCCGCCGATGATAGTAATGGACGGACGAGGAACTATTTCTAAAGTGCTCACAATGTCTATTGTGGTCTGTTTCGTAACCGAATGCACACAGACTACGCCGGTGGAGCTTGTATTGCATTGGTTTTGGCATAGCCCGGCGATACAGTAGGTGCTGTGAACGATACTCAACACTTTTTATCTGGCGATCATCCCGGCTTTGACCTGGCGCGTGAAGCTGCCAACATGCTGGCCGAGCAGTTCGGCACTCCTAAACATGATCTCGGCGTAGTCCTTGGCTCCGGGTGGGCCCACACGTTGGAGGCCCTTGGAGAAGTCATCGGCGAAGTCTCCTTCGACCAAATTCCCGGTCTGGGTGGCGACGGCGTTGCCGGTCATGTACAAAAGGTCTCCTCGGTCCGGTTACCCGATGACCGGCGCGCCCTGGTGTTTGGGTCTCGGACACACTACTACGCCAGTCGCGATGTTCAGGCCGTAGCCCACGTCGTCCGGACCATTGCCGCAACCGGCGCCTCGACCGTGGTGTTGACCAACGGTTGTGGCGGCCTCGACCCGAACCTGGCGCCCGGCACGCCGGTATTGATCTCGGATCACATCAACCTCACCGGCACGACTCCGCTCATGGGCCCCGAGTTTGTGGATATGACCGATGCCTACTCGAGGCGTCTGCGCGAAGTCGCCCAGCGCGTTGAGCCCTCCCTGACCGAGGGAGTGTATGTGCAGTTCGCTGGGCCGCAGTATGAAACCCCAGCAGAAGTTGCCATGGCCGCCACACTCGGTGGCGATCTGGTAGGCATGTCCACGGCACTGGACACCATCGCCGCCCGGCATGCTGGTCTCGAGGTCTTGGGCATCTCGCTGGTCACCAATGCCGCCGCCGGCGTGACCGATGCCCCGTTGACCCACGACGACGTGATCGCAGCCGGCACCGCTGCTGCACCCCGCGTCTCAAAGATTTTGGCAGATATTATCCATGCAATCTGAGCTCGAAGACCTCCTGGCCACCGCGCGGGCCTGGTTGCCCCTGGATCCTGGCAACGCCGGTGTACTAGAAGCAGAAATCACCGCCGCAGAACGCGGGGATGACGCCGCGCATGCGGCGCTTGCAGCGCGTTTTGCCGGATATCTGACGTTCGGGACTGCCGGTTTGCGGGCACCACTTGGCCCCGGCACCACCCGGATGAACCGCGTGGTCGTCCAGCGGGCCGCCGCCGGTATCGCAGATTTTGCGACCGCCCACGTGCCCGACCCGTCCGTGATCATTGGCTACGATGCCAGACACGGGTCGAAAGATTTCGCGGTGGATTCTGCGGCGGTTTTCACGGCGGCAGGGTGCCGCGTCCAACTCATGGCGATGCCAGCACCCACGCCGGTGTTGGCCTTTGCATTACAACGATCCCAGGCCGATGTGGGCATTATGGTCACCGCGTCACATAACCCGCCAACTGATAATGGGTACAAAGTGTATTTAGGTGCCCGCCTCG
>CALBOC010000395.1 GCA_937896705.1 uncultured Micrococcaceae bacterium
CTTGTCGAGCGAGTCGATCCCAGCATCATGCAGTGCCCGAGCGGCTGTCTTGCCGATCGCATCGGGCAGATCCCCAACGGGTCGAACATCTGGGGTGGCCATCACCGCGCCCCTACTGAGAGGCTTCGATCTGTTCGGCGGCAGTCGGATCTGAGTCGTTGAGGAATTTGGTAATGCGATCAACTTCCTCGGTTTCACCGATGGCACCGGCTGCACGACCCAGCGCATACAGTGCGCGGAGGAAACCCCGATTGGGCTCATGGTTCCACGGAATCGGACCGGCACCCTTCCATCCGGCACCCCGCAGAGAATCCAGACCGCGGTGGTATCCGACCCGAGCGTAGGCGTACGATTCTAAGGTGCGGCCGTCGCTCCAAGCATCTTCGGCAGCCATAGCCCAGGCCAGGGAGGAAGCCGGGAATTGCTGGGCGATTTCCTCGGGCAGGTCACCCGCTTCGTAGCGGGCCTGCACCTCAGGTTCTGCGGGCAGCAACGTTGGTTCTGGTTCCATCAGGTTCTTGCCAATGAGTGACGACACGTTTGTTTCCTTCCACTAAGCCTTTAGGGCTGAGTCTACGCGGTCTGCTGCTGCCAGTGTTTATACTGAGTCAACAAGTAAACCCCACACTAGGACACCATGATTTCCGTTCGAGAGCTTACCAAGGTGTATCGGCAGCCCACCAGGGATGTCGTGGCCATCGACGACATCAATTTAGATATCGAAGACGGCGAAATCCACGGGATTATCGGCCGCTCAGGTGCCGGGAAATCGACGCTGGTCCGATGCCTGACCCTGCTTGACCGGCCAACCAAAGGCCAAGTCATTGTCGGCGGCCAGGATCTGACCGCGGTGTCCGACACTCAGCTGCGCAACGCCCGCCGTCGGATCGGCATGGTCTTCCAGCATGCGAACCTGCTCTCCTCCCGGACCGTGGCCGAAAACGTCGCGATGCCACTGGAGATCGTCAACACCAAGAAAACAGAGCGACGCTCCAGGGCTCTTGAACTGCTCGAGTTAGTCGGATTGCAAGGACTCGAAGACACTTACCCGGCGCAACTGTCGGGTGGGCAACGCCAACGCGTCGGCATTGCACGAGCACTTGCGGCAGATCCAGATGTGTTGCTGTGTGATGAACCGACCTCAGCGCTGGACCCCGGCACAACCGATGAGATCTTGGCGCTGATCCGCTCGGTGGCCGATCGCTTGAACTTGACCGTGGTGGTGATTACGCACGAAATGTCGGTGGTCAAAAACCTGTGCGACTCAGTGTCGCTGCTCGAAGCCGGCGCCATCATGGAATCCGGCAAGCTCTCGACGGTAGCTGCCGATGTGAATTCCCAGCTTTCGCGCTCGTTGTTGCCGTTGCCGACACATCAACCGGCCAGCGCAGACATGGTCATTGAGGCAATTGGCAAAGCCGATGCGGTTAACACCCCGATCGCCACGAAGATCGCCGCAGAAAACCCGGTGCAGGTTGAGATTGTCGCAGCAAATATCGAGACACTGGGTGATACCCGCTTTGCCCACTACCTGCTAGCTATCAATAGTTCCAAGACCATTAACATCACCGGCATTGAAGCCACCCTGGCACGGCATGGTTTCGCGATTCGCGTCCGTGCCAAACAAGGAGTCAAAGCATGAACTGGTTTGAAGAACTCCTGAACAACCGCGCGCTCGAAACCGCTCTGCCCCAGGCCATCTGGGACACCATCGTGATGGTTGCGATCTCCGGGATTGCGACCGTGGTGATCGGTGGGGTCATCGGCATTATTTTGCACCTGACCCGACCCGGCGGACTGGCTCCAATGCGCACCCTGTATGCGATTCTGTCCTCGATCATCGTCAACATCACCCGCTCGATCCCATTTGCCATTTTGATGGTCGCACTCATTCCCTTTACCCAATGGCTCGTGGGCACCTCGATCGGCCCGATTGCCGCGACCGTATCCCTCACCATTGCCACCGCGCCGTTTTTCGCCCGTCTGGTCGAGACCGCGCTGCGCGAAGTCCCCACGGGCACTGTCGACGCCGCTCAGGTGATGGGCATGTCCAACGGACAAATCGTCACCAAGGTGTTCCTACCCGAAGCCCTGCCGGGCCTCATTGCCGCCACGACCAATACGACCGTGGTGCTGATCGGCTACTCGGCCATGGCCGGGCTCATCGGTGCGGGCGGGCTGGGCCGGTTGGCCTATAACTACGGGTACCAACGCTTTGATTCCCAAATTATGATCGTGACCATCGTGGTCATTGTGATTGGAGTCCAGCTGATCCAATGGATTGGCGATAAGATCGTAGCGGCTGTTGATCATCGCTGATTCGCACCACCATCAGCGCCTGTTTCACACACCATAACCATGTCAGGAGTACACATGAACACCTCTCGTTTCTCACGCCGACTGTCACTGACCGGCCTCGCCGCAGCTTCCGCACTCGTGCTTGCCGCGTGTGGCGGCGCAGACGATAACGCCGAAGGCCCCACCGCGAATGAAGACGGCATCACCACGCTGACCGTCGGTGCGACCCCGGTCCCCCACGGCCAGATCCTGGACTATGTCTCGCAAGAACTCGGCGAAGATGCCGGATTGGAAATCGAGGTCGTTGAATTCGACGACTTCCAGCTGCCCAACCGTCAGATGGACGAAGGCAACCTGGATGCCAACTACTTCCAGCACGTACCGTTCTTAGAACAACAAATCGAAGACCACGGCTACGAGATCAGCCACGGCGACCCCATTCACATCGAACCGTACGCACTGTTCTCCAGCCAGCATGACGATGTCGACGATATCGCTGAAGGTTCCACCATCGGCATCACTTCCGATGCGGGTAACCAGCCGCGTGCCCTGTTGCTACTGGAGGCAGTCGGAATGCTCGAGGGCATCGAAGAGGATTCGGCTGCCCTGACCTTGACTGACGAACAGAACCCGATGAACCTGCAGTTTGAGGAAAATCCACCGGAAATCCTGGCCCAGGTCGTCGATGATGCCTCCATCGATGCGGCGATCATTAACGGCAACTACTTCCTCGAAGCTGGTCTGGACGTCAACGACGCGCTGATCGTTGAAGATGCAGAGGATTCCCCGTACGCCAACATCCTGGCGTGGAACTCTGCAGACGACGAGAACGAAGCCATCCAGCAGCTCGAAGAGCTCTTGCACTCCCAAGAAGTCGCCGACTACATCACCCAGAACTGGCCTGAGGGTGAGGTCATCCCGGCAACTGAAGCCAGCAACGATGCAGGTGCCGAGACCACTGATGACGAAACAACCGAAGAAGAGTAGCCGCTGAGGCGTCTCATCACGGCGCGGCACCCACCCGCATTTCGGGTGGGTGCCGCGCCGTTTTTGGGGGTTTATTGATCCACCGATTCTTTCGCACCAGAGGTCTTTACGGCCCTCATCGGAGTGCGTAGCCTGAGAAATAGGATCGTACTTTTCTAGCTGAAATACTAGAGATCCAGCCAAATACCTGACACCGAAGTACACACGATCAGTACCAACGGGAGGACGGCATGGTAGTCCAGAAAGTATCAGTGACCAGGCGAATGCCAACTCAGCGCACGCCAGTATCGCGACACCATGTACGCCCCGGTCTGCACCAGTCACGAAAGGTGTGATACAAATGCATAAATTAGTCGCCAAAATCTTAGGTATCATCATCGCATTGCTCGCGGTGGTCGGGTTCTTTATCGAGGGAGAACTCCTCTTTGGCCTGATGAATGTTGATCTGGCAATGGACATTGCCCGCACGGTGCTTGCCATCGTTCTGCTCTATGTTGGATTCGGCCCGCCACGCAATGAAGTTGCCCGCGCCACCGTTGGTGTGGTCGGCGGTGTTTATATAGTGATGGCGTTAGTGACCTTCATTGACCCCACCCACTTTGGACTGCTCAATACTGAATTCACCGGTTTCGATATTGGGTTCCACCTTATTGTGGGTGCTGCAGCGATCATCCTCGCATTCCTACCAAGCCGCACCCTCGATCCGGAGCGTTCCGAGGCCACGGTTGACCCACGGCATCGCCGATAAGGTCTGCTAGTTCCGCAACATCCGATACAACACAGCACGACAAACAGTGCGGTATCTCAGCTCAACAGGGCAGGTGCCGCACTGTTGTTGTACGTATGCACCCCGGTCACTTACATGCTGACCTGACCGGGAGACATTCTTGTTCACCGGGCTGTTTTTTCGTCAGCCCCGAATCGATAGAGTCACGACATGGGACAGAATAATTATTTGAAAAGCATCGGTGTGGGCATCGCTGCCGGCGCAGCAACCGCAGCCAGCATCATCGCCGGCCGCAAGGTGCTCAACACCGCCAAGATTTCACAAGGCCACCCGCTGAAACACCGGGTATTGGATATCAGTTCCAATCTGCTCCAACCCAAGTATCCGCTCGATGCGATGAGTACCTACCTTAATGGGTTCCATTTTTACGCCGACGATATGGGCCGCCAGGTCGAGGCATCGCATTTCTGTATTCACCTGCAGCACGACCTGCATCAGTGCGTGATCTTTGACCGCAACGCACCCGACGCCAAGCTCATCGGTATTGAATACATCATCAGCGAGGAACGCTTCAAAAGCCTCGATGAGGAGGAGAAACTGCTCTGGCACAGCCACCACCACGAAGTGAAATCTGGCACACTCCAAGCGCCGGGTGTCCCGGAACTGGCTGAACACGCCTACTTCGAAGACCTGGTCACCACCTACGGCAAGACGTTCCACACCTGGCAATATGACCGGCATGACTTCCCATACGGCATCCCACAGTTGATGATGGGCTTCACAGCCGACGGGCAGGCACATGAACATCTCGTGGAGGCACGCGATCGCAGATTGGGCCTATCAACGGAGAAGAAACGCGAAAGCCGGGCCGACATTCCCACCCCGTTAGTCCAACCGGGGGCGAACTCGTGGGAGAGCGGCCAAACCTTACAAACAGACCTGCAGTACATGGAAATGCAGGACCGGACTACGTCCTACGAAGGTTAGGGAGAATTTCGATGAAGTCATCTAAGAAAATGCGTGGCGCCGTTGTCGTCATTACCGGTGCCTCAAGTGGCATTGGCCGGGCCACCGCCCGGCAGTTCGCCAAGGCCGGCAGCCATGTTGTTCTGGCAGCGCGCGGTCGAAAGGCCCTGGAAGAGACCGCCCAGGAATGCCGTGACCTCGGCGCCAAAGCCATCGCGGTCCCGACGGACACGACCGACGCCACTGCGGTTGAAGCGCTGGCCCGCCGAGCGGTCGAACAGTTCGGCTCGCTGGATGTGTGGGTCAATAACGCCTCGGTGAGCCTGTTCGGTGCAGTAGAAACCGTACCGTTGGACCACTTCCAACGGGTGTTGGAGACCAACGTCATGGGGTATGTGCACGGCGCTCGCGCGGCGCTGCACCACATGCGAGCTCAGGGCAGCGGAGTTCTCATCAACGTTTCCTCGGCCATCGCACACGTGCCCCAACCCTTTACCGCTGCCTACTCGATGTCCAAGGCCGCAGTGAGCTCGCTGTCGGTGAGTCTGCGCTCTGAGCTGTGGCTGGAGAAGCTGAAAGATATCCACATCGTAACCGTCACGCCGGCCACTGTGGATACCCCATTCTTCGGTCGGACCGCCAACTACAGCGGCCGGAAAGTCCGGGCGATGCCTCCGGTGCATCCGCCCGAAGATATCGCCAAGGCTATCGTCAAGGCTGCGACCAAACCCGAGAATAACGTTGTTGTCGGTGCCGGGGCGAAAGAGCTCATCCAACAACACCGCGTCGCTCCGGGTGCCACCGAAGAGCAGATGGCAGTGCAGGTGGACACCACTCACTTATCGCGCAAAGAGACCGCACCGGACACCTCTGGCAACCTGTATGAGTCAAATACCGACGACGAGTACACCATCCACGGGGGTTGGGCCGGCAAACGAAAAACGCGGACCCGTCAGGTGCTAGCAGCCGGACTGGTCCTGGGAGCAGTTGGGGTCGGGGCCGTCACGGTGCAGCGGATCACGATGGATAAAGCGGCAAAGAAGGCGCTAAAGATGGCGGGCAAGAAGGTCGCCAAGATCGCTGCGACATAACAACCCAGCTCGAGCCCGCTGACCTTATAGCTCTTCCAATGGAGCAGAGTCGGCTTCATGCACGCCGTCTAACATCGGACGGAACAGCAGGCCAGCGATCACGGCGCCAAGGACGGGAAACACCAGGAAAACCCACAACTGACCAAGAGACTCGCCCCCGCCGTACACCGCTGCAGCAATTGAACGCGCGGGATTAACCGAGGTATTGGATACGGGTATCGAAATCAGATGGATCAGCGTCAGCGACAGACCGATTGCTAGTGGCGCGAAACTCACCGTGGCTCGCGACGACGTGCTTCCGATGATGACGAACAGGAACACCGCGGTCAGGATGACCTCCACGAGGATGACTGCGACCAGACCGTACCCATCGGGTGAAGCGTCGCCGTACCCATTGGAGGCGAAGTTTCCGAGATCGCTGCCCTGGCGACCGGTAGCAATGAGGTATAGCAGGCTCGATGCCAGCAATCCCCCAATAATTTGTCCGATGATATAAGCCGGCACATCCCGCCACGCAAAGCGGCCTGCTGCGGCCAGTCCGATGGTGACCGCTGGGTTGAAGTGTCCGCCCGATACGGGGCCAAAAGCGTAGGCGCCAACGACCACCGTCAGTCCGAAGGCCAGTGCAATGCCATGAAAACCGACATGGGTACCGGCGAGTACAGCTGTGCCCACGCCACCGAATACAAGAAGGAAGGTGCCCAGTACTTCCGCTGACAGACGCGCTGCCGTGGTAGACCGAATTTCGGTAGTCATATGTCACGTCTTCCATCAGGGAGTCTGGTGGCTTCATCTTATACCACCGCATGGTGTAGCGATATAGGAAGAGAACATCCCCTGGCATTCTGATGAGCAGGCCCCGTCTTCGCGGCCCGTGGCGTCTAGGAAAGTCACTCCGTGGTGTTGGCACGCCGTTCTGCGGCTGACTGGGCCTGGATCGTGCCGGTATCGGGATCCCAGCCGTCTTCCCATTCACCGGTTTCGAAGTCATAACCGACTGGTTCGCCATTCTCGTCGAACCGTTGATACCAAGCCGTGTAATCGTCGTGTGCTGAGTCGGTGCCGCTGCCTGCTCCCTGTCCGGGTGCTGTCGGTACGACCCGCAGCCGGAAATCGTCACCATACATATCGATGCCCTCGCGCACTGCTTGCCGCACCACATTATTAGCGTACCGGTACCGTATTGCGAAGGGGTCCGTGCGCAATTCTTGAATCCAGGCCACAATAATGAACAACATGATGATCGCAAACGGTACCGCGGTGATGATAACCAGCGATTGGAGGCCTTCGAGTGCGGTTTCATCACCGAGTAGCAACATGACCATCGCGATGCCGCCCATCACCACGCCCCAGAACAGGACTACGATTTTCGGTGGGTCTTGTCGTCCTCGCGTCGTGAGGATCCCCATCACCACGGATGCTGAGTCGGCCGCGGTGATGAAGAAGATCGCCAGCACCACCATGATCACGTACGGCATCCATTCGGCGAATGGCAGGTTGCCCACCATGGTGAACAAGACCTGCGGAACGGCCATGTCGTCGTGGAAGCCCGGTGCACCTTCGCGGTACATCCAAATCGCAGAAGCACCCATCACCCCGTAGGCGACAATGAGCAGCGAGGACGGGATGAGGATGACACCGAGAATGAATTGTCGGATGGTCCGACCGCGTGAAATGCGGGCGATGAAGATCCCGACGAATGGCGACCACGAGATCCACCAAGCCCAGTAATACACCGTCCAGGCCGATTGGAAGTCAACGGTTTCTTGGCCCCATGCGCCCGAGCGCGCCATCAGATCAAATAAGGAACCCACGTATTCGATCGCGGCGGACGGGATGAGGTTGAGCAAGAATAAGGTCGGGCCGAGCAAGAAGACGAACGCCACGATGCCGATGGTGAATACGATATTGATATTCGACAGGTACCGAATACCCCGGGCAACCCCGGAGACCGCAGAGAGCACGAAACCAATCATCAATACCGCGATCACCATCGCAAGCACGGTGTTGGTGAGTTCCGAAACTCCGGTTACGATCGTGATCCCTTCGCCAATCTGCAACGCGGCAATGCCCAGCGCGGCGGCAGTCCCGAATAACGTGGCGATAATGGCAAAAATGTCCACGACACGACCCGCGAACCCATCGGCATAGGCGCCGCCAAACAACCGCCGAAAGATAGAGGACATCAGCAGGCTCCGACCTCGTCGGTATGCCACGTACGCGACCGCACCACCAACAAGCGCATACATCGCCCAAGCGTGGAAACCCCAGTGAAAATACGTTTGGGCCAGCGCGAACTGCATCGCTTCAGTGGATTCAGGAGCGTTCGTTAGCGGTGGTGGGTTGATGAAATACGTGAGCGGTTCTGCTGGCCCCCAGAACATCACACCGATGCCCAGCCCTGCCGCAAAGAGCATCGCAACCCAAGAAAAGGTCGAGAATTCGGGCTTCTC
>CALBOC010000396.1 GCA_937896705.1 uncultured Micrococcaceae bacterium
CGACGCTGTACGAGTCCTTGGTGACCAACAGGATCGTGCCGTTAACACGACAAGCAGTCGAGGCAGGCTTCTTGGAGGCAAGCGCGGTATCGATGGCCCAGGCGATCACCCCGGGACACTTGGGTCCGGAGGAACCACCCACTCTCGTGCACGGTGACCTGTGGGCAGGCAATCGCATGGTGGGTTCCTCGGGTGCCAGCTGGTTGATCGATCCATCGTGCCACTGGGGACACCGCGAACAAGACATCGCGATGATGCATCTGTTTGGTGGCTTCGGTTCGGCCGTTATGAGCGGTTACATCGATAAGTTTCCACTGGGCGAAGGCTGGCAGCAACGCATCCCGGTGTTCCAGCTCGTCCCGCTACTGGTGCACGTGCTGTTATTTGGTTCCGGATATGCGGCATCGACGATGCGTGCGCTGAGCACTACGCTGGACAGGTGACGCCACACCAACACCGGAGAGGACCGTAATCATGTCGGCGACTCGCCCCTATCGCCCAGGGCTAGATCACCTCGCACGTCTACTCATGTTTACTGGGCTAGCGAGTCTTCTGGCGGGCTTTCCGTTGTTTTCCCAAAGTAAGAATCCTGGCGTCATATGGTGGCTGGTCGCAGCGTTTTGTCTCTGGATTCTCGGGATGGTTGCGCAGCGCTTCAGTACACCGGTCCCGCTAGGGCCGGTATCCACACCACCCGGCTGGCACTGGATGTTCTTTTCAATAGTGGTTCTGCCCATGCTGGGCACCTGGGTCGACTGGCAAGGGCCGTGGATTGGGGTACCAATTGTCTTTGGTGTTGTCATCGGCGGCTGGGCGTCTTACCTTCCGGAGCACCGGCGCCAAGAGATAGCGAAGCAGTATCGCACCCGAGCTGAAAGTGTTTCAGCGAGCTCTTCGTAAAAGCCCGGTATCAGTGGCGCTCAGATGGTGCGCCGGGCTGAGGCCGCTGGTGCTTCCGCTATCGTCGTTATCCTCGATACGTTCATGCTCGGCCGGCGCACGCGGGATGAGGATACCATCGTCCGAAGCCTTGGGTCGATGTACGGCAGGCCTTACCTCTCTGAGCTAGCCCTCCAAAGAGGTTGTGTGAGTCAGCAGGGTAGTCGACTATTTTGGCGCTGAACTGGGTATCATTCTCGGGCCGAGGGGAGTCTCCGATATCGGCCGGCCTCGACGACCAGCATTTAAGGCCTGTACCCACTTCAGCGTGATCGGACGCTACCGGTCCTGGGGCGACCTACCAGTCTGCCTCGTGGGCATGTGCGAGCAATAAAAAATCGCCGGAACCCTACACGGGTTCCGGCGATTTTTTTGATTAGAGCAGGTTAGCTGTCGCTACCTGCTTCGATAGCTTCGCGCTCTGGTGGGGCTTCGATCGACTCGGTCTGTTCGATAATCTCGAACTCGAGGGTGTCGTCTTTGCCGTCACCGGTTGCGGTAACTTTGATGTGCGAGTGGGCTGGGATCTCACCGTAGAGCAGCTTCTCGGACAGTTTGTCTTCCAGCAGGTCTTGAACCGTACGACGCAGCGGACGAGCACCCATGGAGGGGTCGTACCCACGGTTAGCCAGCAAGTGCTTGGCTTCCTGGTTGAGCTCGATGCTCAGGTTCTGTTCGGTTAGACGGTCCTGCAGGCTCTTGACGAAGAGATCAACAATTTCGACGATCTCGTCGCGAGATAGCTGTGGGAACACGATGACGTCGTCAACACGGTTGAGGAATTCCGGACGGAAGTGCTGACGTAGCTCTTCCTGCACGGTGGCCTTCATCCGTTCGTAACCGGTCTGGGTGTCGGAGATCGACTGGAAACCGGTCTGAACACCGCGGGAAATATCCCGGGTCCCGAGGTTGGTGGTCATAATGATCACGGTGTTTTTGAAGTCCACAACGCGTCCCTGGGAGTCGGTCAAACGACCTTCTTCCAGAATCTGCAGCAGTGAGTTGAACAGGTCCGCGTGGGCTTTTTCAACTTCGTCAAACAGCACCACGGAGAAGGGGCGACGGCGAACGCGTTCGGTCAGCTGACCGCCTTCTTCGTAGCCGACGTAGCCCGGAGGGGCACCGAACAGCCGTGACACGGTGTGCTTTTCTTGGAATTCTGACATGTCCAAGGTGAT
>CALBOC010000397.1 GCA_937896705.1 uncultured Micrococcaceae bacterium
AATTGGCTACGCCTGATCGCAGGTGTGTCACGGGTTGGCATTATAGGACCTACAAGGAGTATATCTTTATGAAGATCGGTATCATCAACGGCTCGATCCGCACCGAACGCAACACCGAACCAGTCGCGAAATATGCATACGATATCGCGGCCCAGCGCGATGGTGACGTAACCTATGAGTACGTCGATCTTGGTGCGTACAATGTGCCACTGCTGACGACCTCGGTGCACCCGATGATGGCCAATAAGGACTACGGTGACGCTAACCTGCAGGCCTGGTCCGACACCATTGACGCCCTTGATGGTTTCGTTTTCGTAACTCCAGAATACAACCACGGTGTGCCCGGTGGCTTCAAGAACGCCGTGGACGTGCTCGGTCCCGAGTGGGTTGGTAAGCCAGTTTCCTTCATCGGCCACGGTGCTGTCGGGGGAGTCCGGGCGATTGAACAATGGCGTCAGATCCTGGCGAACTTCTCCATGCCGATGACCCGTGCAGAACTGAACTTCAACCTCTTCTTCGACTGGGCCGACGGTGAATTCACCCCGGCAGAGCGCCACCCAGCTGAAATCCAAGCAATGCTGGATGAACTCGAAGCCCTGGTCGCCAAGAACCGCGAAACCGTAGGTGCTGCAGACCGCAGCTAGACGGATCTTGCGCTATAACGGGTGCTCTCCGATATTCGGAGGGCACCCGTTTGTTTTGCCTAAATATACGGTGCCACTAGTCCGGGGCGCCCGGACTAGTCGTGATCACGGTCTTCCAAGGTCACCTCGAGGACCCCGGACAGCTGGCTGAGTTGGTGGAGTAATGACTCCGTGGGTGGTTGCTTACCCCGGGAGAATTCCATAATGGCGTTGACGATATAGCCGTCCGCACTGTGCTGGCGACGAGTCTCTGACAATGTCATTTCATAACCGGCATCCGTGGCAGTTTGTAGGATAGTTCGCAGCACCCCGTGACCGTCTTGATACCGGATGCGATAGATCTCGGCCTGGTGTTGCGTGGGCAGTCGACGAATTACCGCTGTCACCGCGGTGACCGCAAAGACATACAAGACTACAGTCAACGCGGCGATAACGGGCATGCCGGCTCCGCAGGCCATCCCGACAGCGGCGGTGACCCACACGGAAGCGGCGGTCGTGAGCCCCGAGATGATATTGCGGCGCACGAAGATGACTCCGGCACCCAAGAAACCGATACCGGTAACAATCTGGGCGGCGATCCGCGACGGGTCTATAACCACGTCATCGCCCAAGACGTGTTGGAATCCGTAGGCAGACACCAGGGTGAAGAGGGCAGACCCCATGCCGACCAATATATGGGTGCGAGCTCCGGCAGACTTCTGCCGGAGCTCGCGTTCTAAGCCGATGATTCCCGAAAGCACGAAAGAGCATGCCAATAAGAAGGCTTCGGTGCCTAGCGTCTCGGGGAACAACTCAATGTCCATGAGACCACAGTACGTGGGTTTAGCTCAGGTGCCGAGTACCCAGTCGGGTTAAAATTTGCTGCCTGTATGTCAGCAGACTGTCTTAGGCTGCTACTTTATGCACGCGGAGCTCTCGTGAGGAACGCAGTGCGATAATCAGCAGTAGCACACCGGCCAGCAGCGCTCCGACGGCGAAGGCAATGAAGTTGGAGTTCGTTCCTAACCCCATGGCTAGCAGCAGGCCACCAACTTGCGGGGCGGCAACGGCGCCAAGTCGGCCGACACCCAGTGCCCAACCCAGCGCTGTACCGCGCATGTGGTTTGGATAGTGGTTTGCTACGGCCGCGATGATGAGACACTGTGTACCGTGTGTGCCGACACCGGCAAGCACTAAGACCACGTAGACCACCCAAACCGGTGGGGAAGCCACTAAGACCAGCAGCGCGACGCCTGCCAGAGCCGCCGCGGCAGCACCGGCCGACACCGGCCCGAACCGGTCACCGGCCCAGGCGGTCACGATCGAGCCGATGACAGCCCCCAGGTTCAGGGACAGCGCGAAGGTCAAAGCCGAGCCCAGGTCATAACCGGCCCGTTCCATCAGGTTTGGCAGCCAGGTGCCCAGACCGTACCAGGCAAAGAGCGTAGCCAGCGTGGCGGCTGCGAACATGAGCGAAATACCCAAGTACGGTGCGCGCAGCAACGAGGCGAATCCGGTGACTGTCGGGCCGGAAGTGGTGCCGCTTGTCTCAGCCTCTTTGCGCTGTTCTTCTTCTGATGGGAGGGTTTCGGGCAGATACTTGAAGCCCAACGGTACGACCACAAACAGGGCTATAGCAGCGACCAGGAACATGGCTGGCCACCCGAAGGCAGGAATAATCGGAATACCGAGCAGAGCGGCTAACGAACCACCGATGGGCACACCCGACATCATCAACGTCGCAATCGAAGAACGCCATTTTGGGGGAACCAGTTCGGCAACCATCGCGTTGGCTGATGGGACCAGACCACCCAGGCCAATACCGGCGAACAGACGCAGGGCGCCAAACACCCAGGCATTGGGTGCGAAAGCACAGGCGATCGTCAAGATCGAAAAGGTAATCGCGCAAGCCAAGATCGTCTTGCGACGTCCCAGGGCATCCGAGATTCGCCCGGCCAGCAAAGCGCCGATCATCATGCCGATAAACGCCATAGAACCCACGGTCCCGAGCGATGCTGCGTCCAAGCCCCAGCCGGGTTCGGCCAGCAATGAAGACTGTACGGTGCCGTAGACGATGAGGTCATAACCGTCGAAGACGACCAGGAGCCAACAGACGATGATAGCCATAATGGCTTGTCGGCGGGGGACCGGTGGTGAAAACGCGGCATCGTTTGCGCGCGGAGCGGTGCGCTCAGTTGGGATCTGGGACATAGTCATATTGTGAGGGTGACTACATGTGTGTGCAACAATATTCTGCTATGCAGAAACCACAGCTTTTACGCCAGCCGCCCCAGTATCCGATCGCCTCGGTGGACCGCGCGTTGGCGCTGATGGAAATGGTCCGCGATTTTGGCCGCATCCGAATCAGCGTTGCGGCGCAGCTTTTAGACATTTCTCCGTCAACGGCGCACCGGTTGATGGCAATGCTGGTCTATCGCGGCTATGTCGAACAAGACGCCTCCCGCCGATACGTGCCAGGTCCGGCGATGGGCCTGACACCCACCGGATTATCGTGGACAGCTGAATTACGCCATCGCGCTCGAACGCATATGGAATCCCTAACCGAACGGGTAGGTGAAACATCGAATCTTATGGTCTTATCCGGAGATGCGGTGCGCTTCTTGTCCTCGATCGAGCCTGAGGACCAGGCCCAGCCGGCGCTGGAGCAAGCTCTTGAACAGGGACAACTGCCGAAAGTCAGTGAACGAGAAGGCGTCGCGTTGCCCGCCCACAAAGCCTCAGGTGGCAAAGC
>CALBOC010000398.1 GCA_937896705.1 uncultured Micrococcaceae bacterium
ATGGACTTGTGCTCGAACAGGCTCACCGACAGGTTAGCCAGCATACGACGCTGGTGTGCCGGTCCGCCGCCCAGGCGCGGTCCTTTTGTTGGGGTAGGCATGAATTCTCCTTGTATGACCTCCCGACCTTTCGGCCGAGAGTCAGTGGTTCAGATAGGTCTTAGAGTCCGTACTCGTTTGACTCCTGGGAGTCAAAGGGCGAGTCGAAGTTCCCCGGGCCGCCGTCTTTCAACGACAGTCCGAGTTCATCAAGTTTCTCTTTGACTTCGTCAATGGACTTGGCACCGAAGTTGCGGATGTCCATCAGATCGGTCTCGGAGCGTGCAACAAGTTCACCAACGGTGTTGATGCCTTCGCGCTTGAGGCAGTTATAAGACCGTACCGTCAGTTCCAGGTCTTCTACCGGTAGTGCAAGATCTGCTGCAACACTGGTATCGACCGGCGAGGGGCCAACTTCGATACCTTCTGCTTCGACGTTGAGTTCGCGTGCCAGACCAAATAGTTCAACCAGGGTGGAACCAGCAGAGGCCAGAGCATCGCGGGGTGCCATGGATGGTTTGGTTTCCACATCGATGGTCAGTTTGTCGAAGTCGGTGCGCTGCTCGACACGAGTCGCGTCAACTTTGAAGGTGACCACCATGACTGGTGAGTAGATGGAGTCGACTGGAATGCGGCCGATTTCAGCATCTGGGGATTTGTTCTGGGCTGCTGTGACATAGCCACGACCACGTTCAATGGTCAGTTCCATGTCGAATTTGCCCTTTTCGTTCAGGGTGGCGATGTGCAGATCCGGGTTGTGGATCTCGACACCGGCCGGTGGTGTGATATCTGCTGCGGTCACGACACCGGGTCCCTGCTTGCGCAGGTAAGCAACAACTGGCTCATCGTGGTGCGATGAGACCGAAAGTTGCTTGACGTTCAAGATGACTTCAGTGACGTCTTCTTTTACACCCTGGATGGTGGTGAACTCGTGCAGTACCTGGTCAATCCGAACCGAGGTGACAGCAGCACCTGGGATCGAGGACAACAGGGTACGACGCAGCGAGTTACCGAGAGTGTAACCGAAACCCGGTTCCAGTGGTTCGATAACGAACCGGGAACGGGTCTCTGATACGGGTTCTTCAGTCAACGTGGGGCGCTGTGCAATGAGCACTGACATTTCCTTTCGGCGCGATCCGCCATTTGATGCGCGCAGTTGGGGGAAACGAGGGAAAAATTTCTGGGGTTATCCGCGACCGGTGGCCAACATGGCTGTCAACCGTGGTCGCGGTGTGCTCAAAGCCTTAGACGCGACGACGTTTTGCCGGGCGTGCACCGTTGTGCGCAACTGGAGTGACGTCCGAAATGGAGCCAACTTCCAGGCCGGCGGCCTGCAGCGAACGAATCGCGGTTTCGCGACCGGAGCCTGGGCCTTTGACGAAGACGTCGACTTTACGCATCCCGTGTTCTTGGGCGCGCTTTGCAGCATGCTCAGCTGCGGTTTGAGCAGCAAACGGGGTCGATTTACGGGAACCTTTGAAACCCATCTCTCCGGCGGAGGCCCAAGAGATGACAGCACCGGTGGTATCGGTGATGGACACGATGGTGTTGTTGAAGGTCGATTTGATGTGGGCTTGGCCCTGAGTAATATTCTTCTTGGAGCGACGTCCCTTACGTGGGGCCGCACCGCGTGGCTTTGCCATAGAATGCTCTCCTACAAAAAGCTTGGATTAAGTAATACTTGGTGGGACGAGAAGTTACTTCTTGCGTCCTGCAACAGTCTTCTTCGGGCCCTTACGGGTACGTGCGTTGTTCTTGGTGCGCTGACCGCGGACTGGCAGACCACGACGGTGGCGCAGACCTTGGTAAGAACCAATTTCGACTTTGCGACGAATGTCTGCTGCAACTTCACGACGGAGGTCACCTTCAACCTGAAGGTTGCCTTCGATGTAGTCGCGCAGTTTCACCATTTCGTCATCAGATAGATCTTTGACGCGAGTGCTCGCGTCTACGCCGGTCGCTTCCAGAATCTGGGTTGCGCGGCTGTTGCCAACACCATAAATGTAGGTGAGAGCGATGACGACACGCTTTTCACGTGGAATATCAACGCCTGCTAGACGTGCCATATGGCCGTTCTCCTGTTCTTTATGACAAAGGTCTTCGACAACACGTCCTTACCCGGGAAAAATTTCCGGCCAGGCGGTGCAATGCGAGATGTGAAGAACTCGACACATCTCAGACACTGTCCTTACCTGGCGGGTAAGTCTTCGGCCTTTGTCTTGTCCGAAGGTTGAGTGAGAACTCTGTGTTGCCGCGGCCCGTTAGTGGGCCTGATTACACTTGCGCTGGGCGTTAGCCCTGGCGCTGTTTGTGGCGTGGGTTAGAGCAGATCACCATGACATTGCCGTGGCGGCGAATAACTTTGCAGTCATCGCAGATCCGCTTCACGCTTGGCTGAACCTTCACAGGGTTCCTCCTTGAGCGTTCCAGAGGTGGATGGGTTTGTTTATTTATAGCGGTAGACGATACGGCCTCGTTCGAGGTCGTATGGGCTAAGCTCGACCACCACACGGTCTTCCGGCAGGATGCGAATATAGTGCTGACGCATTTTGCCCGAGATGGTGGCAAGCACGATGTGGTCGTTATCTAGCCGGACCCGGAACATCGCGTTGGGTAACGCTTCTGAAACGGTTCCTTCAACTTCAATGACGCCTTCTTTTTTAGCCATGTCCTCCACAATCTGTT
>CALBOC010000399.1 GCA_937896705.1 uncultured Micrococcaceae bacterium
CGTTCTACTTCGGAGAGGTAACCCAGCGAAACACGTGCATCATGTGAAACCTCGCGTAGGGTACGGCCCTGGCGCTGACGCACATCACGCAGCACGTAGCCGATTTCTTCACGCAGCACGGGCATGGTGGGCTCCTTGGTTTCGTTCTGCTGGCCGAGATTCTCGCCAGCTTTCAACCAGCGGGTTACGCCATTTACAACTACTGGTTCTCTCATCATAATTAACCACCATCTCCTGTATAAATACCGAATCCCGGCTGTCGAAGCTCGGAATTCTAAGACCTTCCATGAATACACAACACACGTGTTGTCGAATTTGTTCCCCCTGGGATCAAATTCTTCGAAATATATCCCAAAACACGCCGATATGTGATATACGCCACTTAAGGTGTCATGGTCGCGTCGCGCCGTTTATGAACGGCACTAGCTCTTCGAGTTAGGTGATCGTGCAAGCCATTCTGCCACGAGCTGGAGACTGGCCGCTACTGTAGCTTCACGAATGTGTTGCCGGGTGCCATTAAATCGCAAGAGTTTCGCCACGGTATCGTCAACTGTTGATAACGCGATAAATACGATGCCGACCGCTTTGCCTTCGGAGGGTTCGGGTCCGGCCACCCCGGTGGTTGCGACCCCCAGGTCAGCATTCAATCGTTTACGAACACCGGTGGCCATCTGTCTGGCAGTTTCCGAATCCACAGCTCCCCTAGCAGCCAGAGTATCGGCTGAGACTCCCAGGAGACGATGTTTGACGGTGTTGTTGTAGGCCACAATGCCGCCTTGGAGCACAGCGGACGCTCCCGGAACCCCGGCGATAACGGAGCTGAGCATGCCCGCGGTGAGCGATTCTGCGGTTGCAATTGTTAGCTGTCGCAGCGTCAGTTGCTTCACGATGTCGTTGGGGTCTTCGGAGGTCATAGGATGTCACTTTGTTAATCGTCTGCAGGGGAGGTTTCTCTGGGGGCTCGCACAGCTTTGATGACGTAGTCTAAACCGGTCAACAGCGTGACGATCAGCGCGGCGATGACGAGAGCCCAACCAAACCAGAGCCACCACGCCCCGACGAATTCGGCCAGTGGGATCAGCAGAACAAGGATTGCGGCGGTTTGTAGGACCGTTTTGATTTTGCCTCCGCGGCTGGCCGGGAGCACGCGGGTGCGCAGCATCGCCAGCCGCATCAGGGTAATCCCCCACTCACGCAACAGGATCGCTATGGTGATCCACCACCAGATTTCTCCCAGCAACGACATGGTTATCCATGCCGCACCGGTGAGGAACTTATCAGCTATTGGATCAGCAATTTTGCCAAAGTTGGTGACGAGTCCTCGAGCTCTGGCAATGTCCCCGTCGAGTTTGTCGGTGTACATGGCCACCGCAAAGATCGCCACCGCGATCCAGCGAGCCGGCATTGAGTCTTCCCCGAAGGTGCCGGACTCCCAGAGAGCCCAAACAAAAAAAGGAACCAGCAGGATCCGAATCGTGGTGAGCACATTCGGGAGGTTCCAGCTGCTTACCGTCCGGTTAGCTGCCATGCGTCTTCAGATTCGCTTTCATCGTTGGGATCGGCATAGGAGGAATCGACCTCGAGGGGCGTTTCGAAGGGTTCGGTCGCACTGTCCCCGATAGGTTCGGCGGCGGGCGCAGGGACGTCTTCACCTTTGATATTGGCGAGAACTTCCGCCAGATCATCGGGTTGGACCAGCACGTCGCGGGCCTTGGAACCTTCGGAGGGCCCGACGACACCGCGGGATTCCATGAGGTCCATAAGCCGCCCGGCGCGGGCAAACCCAACACGTAATTTCCGCTGGAGCATCGAGGTCGAACCAAACTGGGAGGTCACCACGAGTTCGACTGCTTGGATGAGGTCTTCGAGGTCATCCCCGATATCTTCGTCAATGACTTTGGATTGCTTCTCGGGGATGACATCGTGCCGGTATTGCACCTGCATCTGTGACTTCACGTGATCAACGATGTCGCGGATCTCGGATTCGTTCACCCAGGCACCCTGGACACGCATCGGCTTCGATTTGCCCATCGGTAGGAATAGCGCATCACCTTGGCCCAGCAGCTTTTCTGCACCGGGTTGATCAAGGACGACTCGCGAGTCGGTGACCGACGAGGTGGCAAAAGCCATGCGGGACGGGACGTTGGCTTTGATCAATCCGGTGACAACATCAACTGAAGGCCGCTGCGTCGCCAGAACTAGGTGGATGCCGGCGGCGCGTGCTAACTGAGTAATCCGCACGACCGAATCTTCGACATCGCGGGGAGCAACCATCATCAAATCTGCCAGCTCGTCAATGATCACTAAGAGATAGGGATAGGGTTTGAGCTTGCGCTTGGAGTCCGGCGGGAGGGTGACTTTTCCTGCTCGAACGGCCTTATTGAAGTCGTCGATATGTTTGAACCCGAAAGCGGCCAAGTCGTCGTATCGGGTGTCCATTTCTTGGACGACCCACTGCAGTGCTTCGGCGGCTTTTTTCGGATCGGTAATAATCGGCGTGACCAGGTGTGGCACGCCTTCATAAACGGTTAGCTCCACACGCTTGGGGTCTACGAGTACCATGCGGACGTCATCTGGCGTGGCGCGCGTGAGAATTGAGGTGATCATCGAGTTAATGAAGGCAGATTTACCGGCACCTGTAGCACCGGCCACCAGCAGGTGCGGCATCTTGGCGAGGTTGGCCATGATGTAACCGCCCTCGACGTCCTTGCCGACCCCCATGACCATCGGATGGTCCGTTTTGCGCGCCGGATTGGAACGCAGCACATCACCCAGTGCCACGATTTCCTTATCGGTGTTCGGGATCTCTACACCAATGGCAGATTTACCCGGAATCGGCGACAGGACGCGCACATCAGTTGAAGCCACCGCGTAGGCGATATTGCGTTCCAAGTTCGTGACTTTTTCGACCTTGGTACCTGGCGCGACTTCGACTTCATAACGCGTGACCGTGGGTCCGCGAGAAAAGCCTGTCACTTCGGCGCTGACATTGAATTGGTCGAACACGGCATCCAATGCTGCCACCACGCGGTCGTTAACCTCGGTGCGTTGTTTAGGCGGTGGACCGGTGGGGAGCATTTCCAGATTCGGCAGCGTGTAGGTGACGTCGCCATCGAGCTCAAGTTGTTCGGTGCGCGCGGGAATCGGCGGCAGATCGACCACTGGTTTTGAGACCTCAGCGGCAGGCACCTGCGGGGTCGAGTCTGTCAGTCCAGCACTTTCTCGTGCCTGCTGCAAAGCCACCTCATCCGCGGTGGGGCGGCGAACGCCGGGGCGGACATCAGGTTCGGC
>CALBOC010000400.1 GCA_937896705.1 uncultured Micrococcaceae bacterium
GATCTCGGCTCTGGACTGGGAGCCGATGCCTTAGCGATTGCCGGACTGGATATCCCGGTGACTGCTGTTGAGATTGACGAGACGACCGCCGCGGCGACCACCATAAATCTGATGGCTTTTCCGCACGCCAAGGTCGAAGTGGCCGATGCTACCCAGTGGGTGCAAGACAATCCCGCTGCCGCCGAGACCACGCGCGGCTACTGGCTGGATCCAGCCCGACGAAAAACCTCATCTCAAGGGACCGTGCGGATCTTTAGTCCCGAGTCGTTCTCCCCTCCCTTGTCCTTTGTCGAAGAACTTGCTGATCTCGGCTACGCCTTGGGCGTCAAGCTGGGTCCCGCGCTCGCTCATGATGTTGTCCCGACGACCGCTGAAGCGCAATGGGTATCGCTGCACGGCAACGTGATCGAAGCTGTCTTGTGGTTCAACATGGCACAGCGCTCCGATGTGCGGCGCGCTGCCTTGGTCATTCATGGACTCGGTGCCGCCGAACTCACCGCGCCCACCGACTTTGGGCACTCCCCGCAGGTTCCGGTGAGCGGTATCGACGGCGCTACGGGGTATCTCTATGAACCCGACGGTGCGGTCATCCGGGCGGGGCTGGTCACAGATTTGATGGTCGAGCATTTTATGGACGGGGATCCCACCGATGCGGCTGCCGGACGGCAATTGGACGCACACATTGCCTACTTTTGTTCGGATGAGCACCGCCACACTCCATTTGCCACCGGCTACCGGATCGTCGAAGTGTTGCCGTACAAGATCAAGATGTTGCGACGCTACATTAAAGAGCAGGGTGTCACGCGGTTAGATATCAAAAAGCGCGGGATGGATGTCTCGCCGGAAGAATTGCGACGCACATTGATGCAGGGCCTCAACACGAAAAAACCGGCGTCCGGTAAACACCTCACCTTAGTCCTGACCCGTGTGGGGGACGCACGGTACGCGATCGTGGTCGACCCCGTCTAGACGACTTCCTTATCAAGACCCCTCAACAACGTGAGTCCGCGAGTGATGACCAATGTAGTGCAGTGCTAACTCACATCGAGCAGTTCGCGCAGCTGCTCTAAGGCTTCGGGCACCACGCTGTAGTGGGCCCATTTACCTCGTTGCTCGCGGGTAACCAGACCTGCCTCGACGAGCTTTTTCATGTGATGACTGACCGTAGGCTGCGTAATCTGAAGTTCCTCGGTGAGATCGCACGCACACACGTCCTGGCACCCTTGAGCGGTCACATGCGATAGCAAGCGTAACCGGGTTGGGTCTGCGAGCGCTTTGAACATGACAGCCAGGTGTTGCGCTTCGGCCGCCCCGATGGGTCCGGCGGTCAGCGAGCAGCACGCGGGGTCGGCGGCAGCGCTCAGGGTGGCCTGGTGTTCAGTGGCAGTCATACCGCTATTATACATTGACGAGCATCTATATGTCAGGGTAGTGTCAGCTAACGGATTGATACCCGTCGATATGAGGTTGAGGCGAGCATGCCCCACGTGAGAAATACGGCATCTGCGCCGGCTCAGACACCAGTGATGCAGAAGATGTCTTTTCTGGACCGCTGGTTAGCAGTCTGGATACTGGCAGCGATGGGGCTGGGGTTGGCGTTGGGACATTTCCTACCGGGACTCAACCGTGTCCTGGACGCCATGACCATCGGTGGGATTTCCATCCCGATCGCCGTGGGGTTACTCGTGATGATGTACCCGGTATTGGCCAAGGTGCGGTACAACGAAACGCAACGCATCACCGGCGACCGTAAACTCATCGTGTTGTCACTGGTCTTGAACTGGGTGCTGGGGCCCCTGGGTATGTTCGTACTGGCCTGGGCGTTCTTACCGGACCTCCCCGAATACCGGACCGGATTGATCATCGTGGGCCTGGCTCGCTGCATCGCGATGGTCTTTATTTGGAACGATAT
>CALBOC010000401.1 GCA_937896705.1 uncultured Micrococcaceae bacterium
CGGCGCTCCAGCAGGGTGAGCAGTTTCGGGTGCACGTTGAAGCCCTCGGGGATCTCCATGTGTACATCGCCGATGCGGCGCATCATGTCTTCGGAGATCGCAGTGGTTTCGGGCTTGTAGCTCTCTGAGGTGTCCTCGATACCGTGTGCTGAGCCCAGGATCGGGATCGGCGAGGTTTCGGCTTCCCCAATTTCGGCAAAGGCGGCTTCCAGACGATTCTTGTAATCGGCTGCGGCCTGGTCCGCTTCCTCCTGGGTGATGTCACCACGACCAACCAGCGCGTCAACATAGAGTCGACGCGTGGAGGTCTTGTTGGAGATCAGGTTGTACATGCCAGGCTGGGTCATCGAAGGATCGTCACCTTCGTTGTGGCCACGACGACGGTAGGTGATCAGATCGATCACCACGTCGCGGTGGAAGCGCTGACGATACTCGTAGGCCAGCTGCGCTGCCTGCACAACGGCTTCTGGGTCATCACCATTGACGTGGATGACCGGAGCTTGGATCGCCCGGGCCACATCGGTGGCATAGGTGGTCGAGCGCGACTGCGATGGCGGGGTCGTGAACCCAACCTGGTTATTGATGATCACGTGCACGGTTCCACCGGTGCGGTAACCGCGCAGTTGCGACATCTGCATGGTTTCGAAGACCACGCCCTGACCGGCGAAGGAGGCATCTCCGTGAACCTGGATGGGCAGCACCGAATACGATTTCGGTGATTTCGTGCCGTGGTCGTAGCGGTCTTGCTTGGCCCGCACGATACCTTCCAACACCGGGTTGACGGCTTCGAGGTGTGACGGGTTCGCTGCAACCGAGACGGTCGTAGTGTTGCGGTTATACGAGGTAAACGTACCTTCGGTCCCCAGGTGGTATTTGACGTCACCGGAGCCCTGGGCGATACCGGAATCCACATCACCAACGAATTCGCGGAAGACCTGTGTGAAGGTCTTACCGGCAATGTTGGTCAGCACGTTGAGACGACCGCGGTGGGCCATCCCGATGGCGACCTCATCCAGGCCATCATCGGCGGCGCCAGACAGCACAGCGTCTAACAGGGCGATGAGCGATTCGGAACCTTCAAGTGAGAAGCGCTTTTGACCAACGAATTTGGTCTGCAGGAAGGTCTCGAAGGCTTCGGCTGCGTTCAGTCGACCCAGAATGCGCAGCTGCTCTTCCCGGGTCGGTTTGGTGAACGGGTGTTCCAGTTTGTCTTGGAACCAGGCGCGCTGTTCCGGGTCATCGATGTGCATGTACTCGTAACCGGAGTTACGGGTATAGGCGTCACGCAGTACCCCGAGCAGATCACGCAGCAGCATATTGGATTTGCCACCGATACCGCCGGTGGGCCAAATCCGGTCTAGATCCCACAGGGTTAGCCCGTGCGAATCCAAATCGAGATCCGGGTGGGTGCGCATGCGGTACTCGAGCGGATCCGTGTCCGCGATGAGGTGACCACGCACGCGGTAGGAGTGGATCAGTTGTTGAATGCGAGCGGCCTTGCTCACTTCGTCTTCAGGGTTGACCTGCACATCCGGCGCCCAACGAACCGGGACGGTTGGAATACGCAAGTTGACGAAAATTTCGTCATAGAAATCGTCTTCACCCAATAGCAGGTTGTGCACGGTGCGCAGGAATTCGCCCGAGCCGGCACCCTGGATGACGCGGTGGTCATAGGTGGAGGTGACGGTCATCGTTTTCGACACGGCAAGATCCGACAAGACCTTTTGTGAGGTGCCTTCAAACTCGGCCGGGTAGGTCAGTGCGCCAACGCCGATGATGGCCGCTTGACCTTCAGATAGCCGCGGGACCGAATGGACCGTACCGATACCGCCGGGGTTGGTCAGCGATACGGTGGTACCCGAGTGGTCTTCCATCGTGAGCTTGTTATTGAGCGCACGTTTGACCAGGTCTTCATATGCTTCCCAGAATTCGCGGAAGTTCATGTCTTCGACGGCTTTAATCGACGGCTGGACGAGCACGCGCTCACCCTTGGAGCCGGGCAAGTCGATGGCTAACCCAAAGTTAATGTGAGCCGGGTTGACTTTAAATTTCTTGCCGTCTTCCTCACGATACAGCGCATTCATTTCCGGGTGTTTGACCAGGGCCCGGATAATTGCATAGCCGATCAGGTGGGTGAAGGAGACGCGTCCACCGCGTGTGCGCTGGAGATGGTTGTTGATGACCGTGCGGTTATCAATAAGGGCCTTGACCGGAATGTCGCGCACCGTGGTAGCGGTGGGCATGGTCAGCGAGGAGTCCATGTTGGCGGCAATCGCCTGGGACATACCGCGCAGGCGGATCCACTCGTCTTCCTTCTTCTGTTCGGCGGCGCCTTCTTTATCGCGTTCCGCTTGGGCAGCAATAGAGGGTTCGGAAGTAATGGCTTGGGGTGACTCTTCAGCGCGACGAACTTTAGGCTTGGGGGGTTTCTTGGAGTTCGCCGCGGTTTCTGCAGGCTCAGACTTGGCTGGTTTCTTCGATTCAGCAGCCGCTGGCTTCTCGGCTTTTTTCGTCTGGGCGGGTTGAGCAGGTGCGGCGGTCTGGGAGTCTGCGGCTTGCTGGTTGTTACCAGAGTTGTTGGCAGCTTCTAAACGGGCGAAAATCTCGGCCCATTTTTCATCCACAGAAGACTTATCCGCCTTGTACTTTTCGTAGATATCCGCAACAAGCCATTCGTTACCGGGAAATTCCTCGGAGAGCTGGGCGGACGTAAGTTCTGGCACGGTGAAGGCCTCTTCCGTAAGTTCTTGTGTTTTGAGCGTACACGTGGCGAGACTCGAAACGCCGGGCACGACGATACTCGCCGTTTGGTTCCGTCAACAGCGTCCCGGTACTTATCTTCGGTGAATGTGAACTCACTGAAGGCAACTGTCAACAGCAGCTGGATCCATCATAGTGACAAAGTTACTTGAATGGCCACAGAATACGATGAATTGCGTGCAGATCGGCTGCGCGCAAAATCACCGTACGCAAATGTGATGTCGTGCACAGGTGCGCCGAAGGATCGTCGAGCCAGCGCTGCTAGAAAATCAAAAAACTGTCATGATGGTCATATGCGTTTTCTTAACCCCGTCACCACTGACTTGACCTATTCAGACGTCTTTCTCGTGCCCTCCTACTCCCAGGTCGGCTCGCGCATGAACGTCGATATCTCCTCGACCGATGGCACCGGCACGACCATCCCGGTGGTTGCCTCAAATATGAACGGGGTGACCGGGCGACGGATGACTGAAACCATCGCTCGGCGCGGCGGAATCGGTATCTTCCCTCAAGATATGCCGTTACATCTGCTGCAGGAATCGATTGACTGGGTCAAATCCCGGAACACGCTCTTTGAAACACCGCTGTATGTGGGCCTGGATGACCGCGTCCTGGATGTTCGCCACTTGGCTGAAAAACGCAACCATCCAGCGGTCTGTGTTGTTGACCAAGACCGTTCGTTGCTCGGCATTGTGCACGTTGCCGACGTCGAAGGCATCGACCAATTCGCCTCGGTCCAAGCACTGTTGCGCGAGCCGCTGTTGACCGTGGCCGAATCCGACGTCAGCGGCTTACCGCCAGAGGCGCAGGTAAAATCGCTACGCGATATCTACATGAAAATGCATGACGCACAACTGAACTATGCACCGGTCGTGGATGGGACCAAGCTGGTGGGCGTGTTAACGCAGCAGGGCGTGCTGCGCTCAACCATGTATACCCCTGCGTTGGATGAGCGCAATCGACTGCGGGTTGGGGCAGCCGTCGGCGTCAATGCTGATGTGCGTGACCACGCCGAGAAGCTCATTGCGTCTGGTGTTGACGTGCTGGTGGTCGACACCGCACACGGCCACCAGGAAAAAATGCTGACCGCCCTGCGGAGTTTGTCCGAACTGCCCGTCCCGGTTGTCGCCGGTAATGTCGTTTCGGCCGACGGGACGCATGACCTCATCGAAGCCGGGGCCGACATCGTCAAAGTGGGTGTGGGGCCGGGCGCCATGTGTACCACGCGCATGATGACCGCGGTCGGGCGGCCACAGTTTTCAGCCGTCCATGAATGCGCCCAAGCAGCGGCCAGCCACGGTAAGCACGTCTGGGCTGACGGGGGCATTAAACATCCTCGCGACGTTGCACTAGCACTGGCCGCTGGGGCCTCCCAAGTCATGATCGGCTCCTGGTTCGCCGGGGTGCTGGAATCGCCCGGTGATATGTTTACCGATCGTGATGGTCGAAAATACAAAGAAAACTTCGGGATGGCCTCCGCACGTGCTGTGTCGGCGCGGACCCAACACGACGACGCCTTTGCTCGTGCCCGCAAAGCCTTCTTCGAAGAAGGGGTCTCCGGGTCCAAAATGTACATCGATCCGGCGCACCCTTCGGTTGAGGATCTGCTGGACTCGATCACCGCGGGCGTGCGGTCGTCGATGACGTATGCAGGCGCTAACAACCTCGCGGAGTTCCATGATCGCGCGGTGGTCGGGGTGCAATCCGCTGCGGGTTATGACGAAGGCCGTCCGGTCGCGAGCTCGTGGTAGGGCTATAGGCTCTATAATAAGTTGCATCATGGACAATGACAGACGTGCTCGACGCACGGATTCTCGAACCAATCGCCA
>CALBOC010000402.1 GCA_937896705.1 uncultured Micrococcaceae bacterium
ATTCGCGAACTCCTTTCCACCTCGCTGCGGTTTGCTGGATTTGAGGTAGTCGCCGCTGCCAACGGTCGTGAAGCACTCGAAGCCGCCGAGACCCATAACCCCGATCTGGCGGTGCTCGACGTCATGCTGCCTGACATGGATGGCTTCACCGTCACGCGCAAACTGCGCGCCACTGGACGATTCTTCCCGGTGGTGTTTCTCACCGCCCGGGACGACACCGAAGATAAGGTCACCGGCCTGACGGTGGGCGGCGACGACTATGTCACCAAACCCTTTAGCCTTGATGAAGTCGTGGCTCGAATTCGTGCCGTCCTGCGCCGCACCGCTCCGGCAGAAGACGATGACGCGATCTTGGTGGTTGATGATCTCGAGCTTGATGATGACGCCCACGAGGTGCGCCGCGGTGGTGAGGTGGTGGATCTGTCCCCCACCGAGTTCAAACTACTGCGCTATTTGATGATGAACCCCAACCGGGTGCTCTCCAAAGCCCAAATCCTCGACCACGTGTGGGAGTACGATTTCAACGGCGACGCGTCGATTGTGGAGTCCTATATTTCATATCTGCGCCGCAAGATCGACGTCGATGATCGACCCAAAATGATTCATACCAAACGTGGCGTCGGATACCTGCTGAGGACTCAAGACAAACGGTAATGGCCCGCCCTAAACCGCTGCAATGGATAGCCCGCCGCTGGCAGGCTACCTCATTGCGCACCCAGTTGACGTTTATCATCGGGGTGTTGATGGCGCTGACCGTAGCCACCACAGCGATTCTGACCGCTTCGTTATACCGGCAGGAACTCATCCGTCAGATCGACGAGGATATTTTCACTAACCGGCACAATGTGTCAATGTTCTTGACGTCTATGGGTTCTGCCGGTCCCTACGACACCGGCAGTTTCCAGCAGACCATCGTGCGGTTTTATGGGGAATCGTGGGATAACGAAGGCAATGTCGTCTCGCGTATCTATTCCGAAGGCTCCGATGTACCCGACCTCGAACGGCTCAATGCCGCAGAGGCCGCCGAACACGGGTCGGGGGCCTTTGTGGCCCCGGGGCTTGGTATCCCCCAAAATCAATGGCGGGTCCAGATCTATCGCTTGGAATCCGACAGTGGAACTGTGGCCATCGCGCTCCCCCTAGAACCCGTCGAGCGCTCAGTCGAACGCGTGACCACCCTGGTCATCACCATCGGCTTTTTGGCGACCCTGGTCGTGACCATGATCGCCTACGGCCTGGTCACAACTGCGTTCCGACCGCTGAATCGGGTCGAACGCACAGCAGCCGGTATCGCCGCCGGCGACCTCTCCAAACGTGTCCCACCCGGGGCGCCCGATACGGAAGTCGGACGGCTGTCGCGTTCCTTGAACGCGATGTTGGCCCATATTGAAATAGCCTTCCGTGCCAATGAAGAATCCGAAGAACGCATGCGTCGTTTCGTCCAGGACGCCTCCCACGAACTACGGACCCCGCTGGTGACGATCCGAGGCTTCTCCGAGCTCTACCGCCACGGGGCGTTGGCCAGCAAGGACGACGTTTCCACCGCGATGCATCGCATTGAGTCCGAAGCGACGCGCATGACCCAGCTGGTCGAGGACCTCCTGACGTTGGCCCGGCTCGACGAACAACGTTCGATCGAGCCCGAACCCATTGACCTGCTGGGCCTGGCCTCTGATCTGTTAGTTGATACTCGAGCGACCGCTCCGCAGCGCTACATCACCCTGAGCGGACTTGAGGCTGGCCAAACCCCAGAATCTGCTCCCACACTGGGCGATCCGAACCGGCTCCACCAGGTCATCTCGAATCTCATGACCAACGTTCTGCGCTACACCCCGGAGGATACGCCGGTCGAAATCGGTGTCGGAACCGAACCCGATGAGACCGGCCAACTTGTTAACTCGGTCATTCAAATCCGGGACCACGGACCCGGAATTTCGGCTGAGGATGCCGAAAAGGTTTTCCAGCGGTTCTACCGTGCTGACACGTCGCGAGATCGAGACACCGGTGGCAGCGGTCTGGGACTTGCGATTGTGGCCGGTATCGTCGGCCAGCACAACGGGAGTGTCCGGCACGAGGAAACACCCGGCGGCGGGGCCACCATGGTCGTGCGGCTGCCCTATCACCCCTACGACCGGGAGAACGCAGAAGACTGGTATGACGAAGAGGTCGACGACTTCTCCACAGCCGATAGGGAGAACTGAGCGTTATCCACAACGCACCAGTACCCGGTACGAACTGGCGAGCGAGGTTTCTAAGCTAGCTCCATCGCACAGGCAGCGATAGAACCTACGACAGGAGCACGTTATGGCACGTATTCAAATCGATGTACAAGAGCTCTTTGCTAAAGCCAGCGGGGTGCAATCTACCGCTGATCGCATCCAGGGTGAAGTCAATACCATGGACGCCGCGTTGCGGCAGTTACAAGAGTCCTGGGTTGGTACGGCGTCATCAAATTTCCAAGCCGTCGTTACGGAATGGCGGGCGACACAACAACGCGTTGAGGAGTCCCTGCGGTCTATCCGGGAAGCCATGCAGCACGCGGGGCAACAATACGAGTCGACAGAACAAGCCAACGCAGCGATGTTCCGCGGCTAGTCACAGCCCGCCGACCTTTCACCCGGGTTCCTAAATGCCACCGGGTGAAAGGTTTGGTGGGTAGGCTAGGGACATGGCCATATTGATCGATCCCGCACGGTGGCCGGCTCACGGCACCGTGTTCTCTCATCTGGTCTCAGATGAGTCCCTAGAGGAGTTGCACGCGTTCGCGCGCGCGACCGGGATTTCGCCCAGCGCATTTGACGGTGACCACTATGATGTCCCCGTCAGCATGTATGAAGACCTGGTGGCCGCTGGAGCGCAAGAAGTTACGGGTTCAGAGCTGGTCAGGCGCCTGGTTAAGTCTGGACTTCGCATCACCGCCGCCGAACGCTCTTCGAAGTTAGAAAAAATCCTGCACCAGCGGTTTGACCGCTTGTTTCCTCACACCTCGGTGTTGGACCGCGACCCGATCTGTGATGCACTGCTGGAACGCTGGTCCGAGGAGCACCGGCACTATCACGACCTCAGCCACTTGATGTCGGTGTTGAAAAACATCGACTATCTGGAAAACCAAGGCGAGCCCCTAGGGCCATTTCCCAGGGCTGTGAAGCTGGCGGGGTGGTTTCATGATGCAATTTATCGTGCGGACCCGGTCCTGCCGCCGGGTCAAGACGAAGAAGACTCAGCCCGGCTGGCAGAACGTGTGCTGCCGGAGCTTGGTGTGCCCGGCCCAGAAATTCTCGAAGCGGTGCGGCTCATCCGATTGACTTTCACCCACGATCCGCACGAAGACGATTTTGGGGGCAAGGTCCTGTGTGATGCGGACTTAGAAATATTGGCCCGAAATACCGGAGCCTATCAACGGTATCGGGATGGCATTCGTAAAGATTTCAGCAAGGTCAGCGATGAGGATTTTGCTACCGGTCGGGAGAAGTTCTTGCGGCGCATGCTGGCCCGGAACCCCATTTTCAATACGGACACGGGCCGTCGCCGCTGGGAACGTGCGGCCCGTCGCAATCTGATGGCCGAGCTCTATCCTCGCGGTGGGAAGCGTGAGACCTAGCGTGACGGGTTATCGGCCGGTGAAGTGATCCATCGTGGAGTTGATGCCCATGAGATCACGTATCTGATCCGCCAGGGGTATCGGTAAGATTTTCAGCCAATTAGCAATAGCTGCAGCCGATGGCAGCACCAGCTGCCGTTTCCCCGCCTCAAGCGCACGAAAAATTCGATGCGCTACGTCGTCAGGCTCCAAGATGGGTAACAGTAGATTGGGGGAACTCGCGCCGGCGAACATTCCGGTGGACACATAGAACGGATGGACCGATAGGGTGTGAATCCGGTGTCCGTGATGGCGAAGTTCTGCCCGTAAGGATTCTGTGAACCCATGGGCTGCCCACTTCGATGCCGCATAGTCGGTTTGGCGGGCGACTCCGGTGAGCGAAGCAGCCGAGGCAACGACGGTGACAGAGCCGAAGTTATTGGTCAGCATATTGGGTAAAAACTGACGTGTGACGCGATACAGAGCCAATGCGTTGACTTGAAACGTATGTTCTACATCCTGGTGGTCTTGCTCCAAGAAGAGTTTCCCGGTGACAACCGCGGCGTTGTTGATCAGAAAATCAATGCCGCCGATACGCTGGCGCACGGCATCGCCTGCCGCATCGACCGATTCATCAGAGGCCAGATCTACGACGTCATATGACGCATCGATTCCCAGCGATTGGATCTGTTCAACCGTGGCTGCAGCTGTGACGGGGTCGATATCCCAGACCACCACGTGCGATGCAGAACGCTGTGCCGCACCCAGAGCCAGCAGACGGCCGAGGCCAGACCCGGCGCCGGTCACCAAGACGGTTTGGCCTCGCAACGACATTTGTCGTTCGGCTCGTTTGCGGTACCAGACCCCTGCGGCGCCCAAGGCACCAGCGCTGAGGGTAATGTTCCGAGCGGCACGTAGCAGTTTGCTCACGACGTTTCCTTTCTGACTTCTCGAGTCATTCTACCGAGGCTGCAGAAGCGGTGAACACAACTGGGTGTGTTAACGGCAGTTGCCCCGGTGAAACACCGGGGCAACTGCCGTCAGACACGTGGGCTGTACGAAGACAGCGAGCTTACATCATGCCGCCCATGCCACCCATTGGGTCCATGCCACCGGCAGCGGCAGCTGGATC
>CALBOC010000403.1 GCA_937896705.1 uncultured Micrococcaceae bacterium
GTTCGACTTCTTGTAACGCGGCCATGAGCGATTCTGGCATCCAGCGTCCACCGTAGTTGCCAAAGTATGGCCCCTCCTGCTGGCGGAAGGCTCCGTGGTGTTCTTGCGGATTGGACTGGGGGGTATCCATTGGACTCATGAGATGTCTTTCCGTAAACGAAAACACCCGGCCCGGAATGTCTCCGGGGCAGGTTGAGGGGTGGTTAGGATCTGCTGGCTTGCCGGAAGTCCGTGATCGCTTGTCGTGGTTCGCCGTGTTTGACCAGTGCTTCGCCGACGAGGACAGCATCTGCGCCTTGTGCCGCGTACATCGCAACGTCACTGGCTTGTTTGACGCCCGACTCTGCGACTCGCACGACGTTTTCGGGCAAATGGCCCGCTAGCGTGCCGTAATGGGTGGTGTCGACTTCCAGCGTTTTGAGGTTGCGGACGTTGACGCCCACGATCGCTGCGTTCACCGCGACTGCGCGTTGAATTTCTTCCACGGTATGAGTTTCAACCAGCGCGTGCATGCCCAGCTCATGGGTTAGAGCGAGGTAATCTCGCAGCTGCGCATCGTCGAGGGCGGCGACGATCAGCAGGACCAGATCCGCGCCGTGCGCACGGGCCTCATAGATCTGGTATTCATCGACGGTGAAGTCTTTGCGCAACAGCGGAATATCTACTCGCGCCCGGACCGCGTCGAAGTCTTCCAGGGATCCACCGAAGCGACGCTGTTCTGTCAAGACAGAGATCGCAGCGGCTCCCCCGGCGGCATATTGCGCTGCCAGTTCTGCCGGGGAGGCGATATCGGCCAGCGGTCCAGCCGATGGTGAGGCACGTTTGACCTCGGCAATGATCCCCACGCCCGCGGCGTTGTCACGGCCACCGACCAGGGCATCATACGCGTTGCGCGCAGGTGCCGCTTCGGCAGCCAGTTGTTGCATCCGTGCCAGCGGGACGGTGGCTTTTCTGGCGTCCATATCTTCTACGACGCCGGCGATAATGCTGTCGAGGACCGTGCCGGTGCTAGGGGTTGACGTCATTTATGAGTAATCTCCATTGGCGCCACGACCGGTGAGCCGCATGATGAACCCAACGACCGGGCCCAGCGCTGCAATGACAATCCCGACCCACATCACGATCCACCAGGAGGCCAAGGAACCGATAGCGGCGACCATCAGGCCAACCAGGATGAGGGCGACCAGGGCCCAAGCGGCCGGTGAGTTCCCCTGGCTGGGGGCTTCATCGTGGGTGGGGTCGTTGAGGATACGCCCGTATTCGTCGACTTGGATTTCATCAGTGTCGACTTGCACTCTATCTTTGCTGTAAGCCATGGTGATGTTGCCTTTCTTTCAGCCAGTATATTCCGGCAGCCTCAAGTTGCTTGCGATGATATCTGCGTCCCATTCTGCCATTTTTTCTTCACCCTAGGGGCAAAACACGAACTGCTACGAGATTTTAGGTGGGGTCTTCGCCACGAGATAATTCATCCCACGTATCGATTTCATCGAGCCGTCCGTCGCGGTCGGCCCGCTGTTGCTGCTGCGGTTCGCCGACGTCGTATTTCTTGGTTTTACCGACCGGCCATCGAGGACCCACAATCAATACGACCAAGCCCCCAATGAGCACGATCACCGCTCCTGCAACGGTCAGCCAGGGCAAGGCCGAGACGTCCAGTTGTGCGCCGAGTTCGTCAAAGCCGGTGGTTCCGGTGGTTTCGGCAATCTTCAAGGCCACCGCATCGAGTGGATTGGCGATGACGTTGATCGTGGTCCATCCCACAGTGACGGCAGCAAGGATGGCCAGCACACCGATGATCCAGCGTCCGATCTTGCGAGCAATCGACAACGCGGCCCCGGCTGCAATACTCACCAATGCCATCGCTGTGATAACCGGTGACGCTTCTTGGCCGGACAATTGGACCAGATCGACATGTGCGGCTTCGAATCCGGTGGCAGTCACCCAGGTTTGGGTCGCGCCGATGAGCGCTACTACCCCACCGAGGAGCAGGATGAGCACGGTCATGCTGCGGGTTGGGCGGGCGGGTGACTCGGTCACCTCGGATGGTTGCGGTGTGGTCATGTAGGAGAGTTTTCAGCCTTGACATCTTGGAGCTGTTGCGCGGCCAGGACCGCACGGATGGCAGCTGTTGCTTTGGTGAGCGTTTCGTCGGCTTCTGAGGCCGGCACTGATTCGGCCACGATACCAGCTCCAGCTTGGAGGTAGGCGACCTGGTCTTTGAGAATGGCGGTGCGTATCGTGATGGCCATGTCCATGTTGCCGGCCAGGTCAAAATAGCCGACGGTGCCGCCAAACGGGCCGCGGGCATGTGGTTCCCAAGCGTCAAGCAATTCCAGTGCACGATGTTTGGGTGACCCCGACAGGGTGCCCGCCGGGAAGTTCGCGCGCAACACATCTAGCGCGGTTGTGTTGGCTGCGATGTCTCCTTCGACGGTTGAAACAAGATGCATGATGTGCGAAAACTGCTGAACGATCATGTAGTCAGACACTTCAACGGTGCCGGGAGCGCACACGTAGGACAGTTCGGATTTCGCAAGGTCAACCAGCTGCTGGTGCTCTTCGCGCTCCTTGGGATCTGACAGCAGTTCCTCGGAGATCGACCGGATGCTGCGGGTCGGATCTTTTGGTTTTGAACCACCGATCGGGTGCGTCAGCACGCGATCATCTTTGACCGATACCAATGTCTCTGGCGAGGCACCCACCAGGTGATACACGCCCTCGCGATCAGGGTAGTCAAAGGTGTAGAGGAACATGTACGGGCTGGGGTTGATCGCCCGGAGCACTCGGTAGGTATCGAAGGCGGTTGCGGTGGTCTGCGCGGTAAAACGACGTGAGATGACCAGTTGGGATACTTCCCCGTCGCGGATGGATTGCTGGGTTTTGCGGACCGCAGCGAGAAACTCTTGCTCCGGCCAGGAGTGCTGAATGTCGCGGGAAAAGTCTCGATCGAGCCACCCGGCAGGTGCGACCGAGACCGGATCGGCGACCGGCTCGACCAGTCGCCGAGTCATCTCCTGCAGCCGCTCGACAGCCCGGTCGTAGGCTTCATCGACGCCGGTGGACTCGCCGTCAAAGTTAATGGCGTTGGCGACCAGGGTGACGGTGCCATCGAAGGCATCGTGGATGGCCAGATCAGTCACCAGGTTCATGGCCATGGAAGGTAAATTCAGATCGTCTGTTGGCCCGTCGCCGAGTTCGACCCAGGCACGGACGGTGTCCCAGCCAAGGAAGCCCACAAAGCCCGACACCAAGTACGGCAGCGCGTCCGAAATTTCAGCGCGCACATCGGTCGCCAGAAATTCTAAGGCCGATTCGAGTACTTCCAAAGGGGTGCCGGTGGAAGGTACTCCGGCCGGGACTTGCCCCTGCCAGACCGCCTGGCCGTCTTGTTCGGTCAGCGTGGCGGCGGTGCCTGCCCCGATGAATGAATAGCGTGACCAGTTGCCGTCTTGACCCGCGGATTCCAACAGAAAGGTGCCGGGTGCATCGTTGGCGAGCCGACGGTATATCCCCACCGGTGTTAAAGCGTCTGGCAGGACTTTTGTGGTGACAGGAATGACCTTGTGGTCTGCTGCGGCTAGTTCGCGAAATGTTTCTCGGGTCGGAAACACGGGGCCAATATCACGCATCGTGGCCTTTCGTCGTATCAGGGGTCTCTTGGATACCGGTCACGGTCAGTTGTCGGTCGGTAAAACAGGTGCGGGTGCCGGTGTGACATGCGGGGCCGCGCTGGTGCACAGTGACCAGCAATGCGTCCTGGTCGCAATCCAGCGCCACCGCCACGACGTGTTGCGTATTGCCGGAAGTGTCGCCCTTGCGCCAGTAGTCGGCTCGGGAACGAGACCAGTACCAGGCTCGACCGGTGGTCAGTGTCATATGCAGTGCCTGGTCGTTCATCCAGCCCAGCATGAGCACTTCAAGCGTGTCAGCGTCTTGGACGATGGCGGGGACTAAACCAGCACTATTACGTTTCAGCCGAGCCGCGATTTCAGGGTCAAGATCGGATTCGGGCGGCGAAACTTTGGAATTGTTCATGATGGATCCAGTCTAGAGCGGCTTGTCTCCTGTTGCCACTGATCAACACGTGATAATTTCACATATGTGACAAACATATCTGCGGGCTCCTTAAATTACGACGGCGATGACTTCGTTGCCGCATCGCGCGCTGCTCTGGTGGCGGCGCTGTACGCTGCGGGACCGAATGAGCCGACACTCGTGGAGCAGTGGCAGACCCAGCACTTGGCGGCCGCAGTATATTTGCGAGAAAATCCGCACCGTCTCACGGAGCGTGAGCTTGGTAACGGTGCTGCGGCCCGCAATACGGCCATCCAGCAACTGGGCGAAGAGTCTGCGTCACGCAAAGCTTTTTATACCCTGGTTCGGAACATCGCCGATGGCCCCGAGGATCCTCCTGCACCACCCCGGCAATCGTTGTTGTCACGACTGCGTCGCAGCGTGACTCAGCGTCGCCCGGAGGCTGAGAGCATGTTGTTGCACTTTTTTGTGCACACCGAAGACATTCGGCGTGCCCAGGCCCGGTGGGCGCCGCGCAAGTTGACCGATGAGTATGCTGACGCGCTATTTGAGCAGTTACGGGAACACGCCCGGAAATACTATGCCAACGCAAGAACAGGGTACGTGTTGATCCGCACCAATGGGGAACGGATCGTAGCTAAACGCGGCACCGATCAGACATTTGTAACGGGTCCGGCCGGCGAGCTGGTGTTACACGCTCTTGGCCGGCCAGACCACGCCTTAGTACTCATTGATCGACCGTAGTCGAGGGCTGGTTAGCGCCGGACCGGGTACCCGGCGGCTTCGATAGCGTCTTTGACCTGGGCGATCATGTCATCTGGGCCGTAGTGGAACAGCGAGGCGGCAAGGACCGCGTTTGCACCGGCTTCGATGGCGGGTGGGAAGTGCGCGGGCTCCCCCGCTCCCCCGGAGGCAATCAGTGGTACGCCGACCGCCTGGCGGATCGCGCGAATCATCTCGAGATCGAATCCGTCGCGGGTGCCATCAGCGTCGATCGAGTTGATCAAGATTTCTCCGACACCGCGTTCTTCTGCTTCTTGGACCCATTCGATAGCGTCTTTTTCGGTGCCTTCTTGACCGCCTTTGATCATCACTTCGTAGCCGGAGGGCATGTGCGAGTTCGCGCGAGCATCAAGCGATAGCACGAGAACTTGTGCGCCCCAGCGTTGAGCGATGTCATCGATCAATTCGGGGTTGGTCACAGCAGCGGAGCTGATCGATACTTTGTCGGCCCCGTTGCGTAATAAGTTCTCGACGTGTTCAACACTGCGAATGCCGCCACCGACGGTGAGCGGAATGAAGGCCTGCTTGGCGGTGCGGTTGACCAGCTCGTAGGTCGTGTCACGGTTTTCGGTGGTCGCGGTGACATCGAGGAAAGTGAGTTCGTCGGCACCGGCGGCGTTGTAGCGATGCGCGAGTTCCACTGGGTCTCCGGCGTCTCGGAGGTTTTCGAAGTTGACGCCTTTGACGACGCGGCCGTTATTGACATCCAGGCATGGGATGACGCGAATTGCAGTGCTCATAATATTCCTCGCGGTTGATTGTTATAGGCGAATGGCGTGAATTGCTGAGGCCAGAATGGCTTTGGCGCCCATTTCGTAGAGCTCGTCCATGATGCGGTTCATGTCTTTTTTCTTAGCCATGGAGCGCACCGCCACCCAATTGTCGTCGGCCAGCGGAGAGATCGTAGGCGATTCCAGACCGGGGGTGACTTTCAGGGCGGCGTCCATGTGTTCGCGCGGCACGTCGTAGTCGACCATGACGTACTCGCGGGCGACTAGCACGCCGTGCAGACGCTGGATGAGTTTATCCAGTCCCTGTGGGTGTTTGCCGGTTTGCCCAATGAGCACGGCCTCGGAGCGCAGAATCGGCTCACCTAGGATCTCCATCCCGGCGGCTTTGAGTGTGGAACCTGTTTCGACCACGTCGGCAATGGCATCTGCCACCCCGAGTTTGACCGAGGATTCGACGGCCCCGTCAAGGTGCACGATGCGATCGGTGGCGATGGCGGAATCTTGCAGATAATCTGACAGCAATCCGTCATAGGAGGTCGCGATGCGTTTGCCCGCTAGCTCTTCTACCGAGGAGAAGGCACCGGCCGGTGCGGCAAAGTGGAAGGTGGAACGAGCAAAGCCCAGCGCCATGAGTTCTTCGGCTGCATCGCCGACCTGGGCGTCTAAAAAGAGGTCGCGACCGGTCAGCCCGGCATCCAGGGAACCCTTGGCGACGTAGATGGCGATATCTCGAGGTCGCAGATAGAAAAACTCGACACTGTTCTCCGGGTCTACGAGCACCAGCTCTTTGGAATCTCGACGTTGCCGGTAGCCAGCTTCGATGAGTGTCTCACGAGCCGCATCGGACAACGAGCCCTTGTTGGGCACAGCAATGCGCAACATTTTGCCTTCGATTCTCCTCGTTAAAGGTGTTTGTAGACGTCGTCCAAGGAGATACCTTTGGCCAGCATCATGACTTGGAGGTGG
>CALBOC010000404.1 GCA_937896705.1 uncultured Micrococcaceae bacterium
AGGACGGCCCGCCGGCCATTGGTGCGGCCACGATAGGGTGCCGGAATTCCATGAGTGCTCCTTCTGCAGAGATGCGTGGTGCTGGGTTTACTCTACGACTGCCTAGGACAGAACCGAAGAGCTAATCTGTGCGACACCAAGAACTAGGGTTGGCCAGTCTGGGCGTGATGAGCCCCTAGAGTATTAACCAATCACGCCGTCTAGTTTTGTCAAGGTAGAAAATGTCTGAGCCGCTTGAGCATCCGGAAGCCCTGTTTGATTTCGAGGCAGTCGAGTCGCCTGCAGAAAAATCTTCACCTGGTCAGCTTGCACGCGTCCAGACGACGAGCAGTGATGTTGAGGAAGACGACGACACCGTTGAAACACAAGGGGCGTTAGACATCGGGATCGCGATCCCCACCCCGTTTAGCGAGCCTGACGTTGACGAAGAGGTCGAAGCCGAAGCGAAAGAAGTCAACGAGGATGTTTTGCAACATCCCGAGTCTGCGCCGCGGAAGCACCCGAATAAGGTGAGTTTCTATCAAGAGCCCGAGGACACGGCTCGGCTGCGTGGGGCGGTCCTGCACACGATGGTCGCTGAAGGACACCGTTCATTGAGTCAGTTCGTGATTCGAGCGGTTATGAAAGAAGTCCAGCGACTCGAAGAAAAATACAACGATGGCAAACCCTTCCCGGCGGTCGCGGCAAACGAGATGCCACAGGGGCGTCCGCAGCGTTAAGCAACACCGGTCTGGGCGAGGTTTGCTGACAAGTGTGCCAGTGATAACTAGTATGAGCAATGCACATCACTCACCTCAAGGAGTCACGCATGCACTCACTGCTTATGGCCATTATTGGTGTCGCGATACTGTTACTCGGGTATTTTCTGTACTCCAAATTCCTGGCGAGACGGGTGTTTCACCTTAGCCCGGACTATGAAACACCAGCACATAAATACCGCGACGGCGTGGACTACGTCCCGGCAAATAAGTGGGTGCTCTGGGGCCACCATTTCACCTCCGTTGCAGGTGCAGCCCCGATCGTGGGGCCCGCTGTTGCGGTCATTTGGGGATGGCTACCCGCATTCTTGTGGGTCACCCTGGGCACCGTATTTTTCGCCGGAATGCACGACCTGGGTGCGCTGTGGGCCTCCGCACGGCATAAGGGACGTTCCATCGGGACGCTGTCGGGACGCTACATCGGTGGCTCCGGTCGAATTCTTTTTCTGGTCGTCATCTTTTTCCTGCTGCTGATGGTCAACGCGGTGTTCGCCGTCGTGATCGCCGACCTGCTCATCTCAACCCCTGCTGCGGTGATTCCCACCTGGGGTGCGATTCTCGTGGCCCTCTTAATCGGTCAAGCAATCTATCGGTATAAATGGAACCTGCCGTTGGTCTCCATCGTGGGGGTCGTGGTCCTCTACGCGCTGATCATCCTGGGCGCCCGATTCCCCATCGTGTTGCCCGAAACCATTCTGGGCATGTCCGCTACCGCGTTCTGGATCGTCGTGTTGTTCCTATATGCGGGGGTCGCGTCCATGCTGCCGGTGTGGATGCTGCTGCAGCCGCGTGACTACATCAACGGGCTGCAGCTCTTTGTCGGGCTCGGTTTGCTCTACGCCGCGGTTGCGATCTCGAATCCCACCGTTGTAGCACCCGCCATTAACAACAATGTGCCCGAAGGTACGCCTGGCATTATGCCGCTGCTGTTCGTCACGGTTGCGTGTGGGGCAATTTCTGGTTTCCACGGAGTGGTTTCCTCGGGGACCTCGTCGAAACAGCTCAACAAGGAGCCCGATGCGCGGCTCGTCGGTTATTTCGGTGCCGTTGGTGAAGGACTGCTCGCACTAGGAACCATCATTGCCACAACATCTGGCTTCGCGACCCTGGCCGACTGGGAAGAAACGTATTCGGCATTCAATGAGGGCGGGGCCGCCGCATTTGTGAGCGCAGGCAGCGGCATCCTCAATGCGGGCTTGGCCATACCGGAAGGTATCTCAGCAGCAATCCTGGCCACCATGGCCGTGCTCTTCGCTGCGACGACCATGGACACCGGTGTTCGTCTCCAACGGTTCGTGACCGCAGAAATCTTTGAGCTGTTCGGGGTGAAACTCAATGTACTCGTTGCAACGATCATTGTGTTAGTGACAGGTTTTGGGTTGGCCTTCTCCGCCGGAGGCGACGGTCGAGGCGGCATGATTATCTGGCCGCTGTTCGGCACGACCAACCAACTGCTGGCGGCACTGACCATGTCGATCCTGGTCATCATCATGTTGCGTATGAAACGTCCAGTATGGCCGGTCATGATCCCGCTGGTATTTGTCTTCTTCGTATCGATGTACGCCGCAATCATCCAGCTGGGTCAGTTTATAGCCGAGGGCAACTGGCTGCTGGTGGTCATCGACGCGATCATCCTGATAGCTGCGGTGTGGGTCGTGCTTGCTGCGGCCAGCAGTATGATTCGCACTCGCAACGAGCCGCTGGATCTGGATGCCGAAATGGACGACATCACGGCAGGAACCTCAGTATGATCACACCCCATCACGCCGCCGGTGCCTTATGGGACCGGTGGCGTGCCGGTTGGATGGCGTTCAAAGACGGCCTCAACGAATACTACGCCGGGCCCTACCGCCAGACCTTCGCTCGGGCAGCCCGCGATGAGGAAGACTTATTTATGATGATGGTCTTTTCCGAAGCGCTGGGCGTACCGAACCCGTCGGCCTATTACACCGCAGAGCTCATGCCGGTCATGTACGAGCGATTTCATGACTGGCACACGCGCATGGGGATGGAACATTCTCCCCTGGACTCGGTGTCGTGTTGTTAGGGCACCGTCGGCTGCTTTTCTTCGGAGGCAAAGGAGGAGTCGGCAAAACCACCATGGCAAGTGCCACGGGCCTTGCGCTCGCCAAACAGGGCAAGCGGGTGCTTGTGGTGTCTACGGATCCGGCGCACAGCCTGGGACATTTATGGGGCCAACAAATTGGCGACGAGGTCACGACTGTGTACGAGGATCGTCTTGCCGGGTTAGAGATTGACCCGGCACGGACCGCTCGAAACCATTTCGCCGAGGTCGCCGATGTGGTTCGCAAGATGATGCCCGAACATTTACACGGCGAGGTGCGGAAGTACTTCCGACAGGCCATCGATTCGCCCGGTGCTCACGAAGCTGCAATGTTGGAACGAATCGCCCGGCTGAGTCTAGAAACCTCCCACGAGTGGGACACGATCATTTTCGATACTGCCCCCACAGGGCATACGCTCCGGTTACTGGAAATGCCGCAGGTCTTGACGGTCTGGGCCGAAGGCATGATGGGCCGAGCTAAAAAGACCGCGCAGTTCCATGAAGCGTTGGAAGCATTACCAGGGGGCACAAAAGTATCTGAGACGGGCCCGATCGCACAACGCAACGCACGGATCCGGCAGATTCTGGACCGCCGCAGCGCGCTCTTTTCATCATTTCACCGGATGCTCACCTCAAAATCGGTGACGGGTTTTGTGATCGTCACGCTCGCCGAACGCATGCCAGTCGCCGAGACTCTGGAATTAAAAGAGCGACTCACGGAAGCAAACATCCCAATCGCTGGGATTATCGTGAACCGCAGATCTCCAGACAACGCTGGGGCGATGCTGGCCCAGCGACGGCGAATAGAAGACGAATATCTGGCTCAAGTTCGGACGAAGTTGAAAAAGATCCCCCTGGTGGAAATTGAACTTCAAGAGCAGGAACTCGCTGGAGCCCTCGCCATTGAACAACTTGCCGATCAACTTCATGGCTATCTTCAATGATCTCGGAAGCACTGACACGGCCACCAGACAGCCAAGAACCATAACTCACAGACCGGGGCTCGTTGGACGCCTCGGCGAAGGTTTGACCCGGTTTCGTCTCAATCTTGGGCTCATGAGTGTGAACCTTGAGTGGGCATGAGGTCTCGTAGCGCAACAGGCTCAGCGCTTGAAAGTTCTTCTTACCGGTGCAGGCACGGCCTCTCCTAAGAGTGCTCAGCGCTGTTGGTCTGCGACCGGGTCCAATACAGTAGGGACATGAAACACACGCGTATCCCCGCCCTCTTCTTCGCCGCAAGTCTTGCGCTCGTTGGATGCAGCAACAGCGGCGAAGCTCCAGACGACAACGTGACACCAGCGCCCTATGAACCCGAAGAGCCCGTCCCAGCAGAAACACTCAATGAGGACACCGGCGAAAGTGAACCCGTCAGCCCGCCACCGGCTGACGAAGAATAACCTATCGCTGGAAGCCGCCGCGACAAGCGGTGACCCAGGCCCTCAGGTGCGTGGGGCGGAGATCTAGCGCTAATACCTTGGCGCCACCGCGAGATCGGGGCGGTTATGCCGTTTGGCGATTTCCCCCAGCGCATCTTCAGCGGCACCGGCCAGCTGAGAGTTCGGGTCCATGACTAACCGCTGCAGACGATCAATCGCCTTATCGTGTTGTGGGGTCGCAACCACACCCAGCGCACGGGCAGCAGTAATGCGCACATGCGGGTAGGGGTCATCGCTGAGCAACGCCACCAGTTCATCAACGTAGGCCAACTTATGGTGTCCCACCAGTTGGGCGGCGATCTCTCGAACTTGCCAATCTTCATCGTTCAGGGCGATCTGCACGGCTCCGGAGGCTTGGTGATGCCAGGCGTGCAACAGGGCCTGACCGGCCCACACGCGCGCCATATAAGGTTCGATCGCGTCCATCCCGCCGAGCAGTTTGATGTCCGGATCGGATTCGGCCTCCGGCGTAGTCTGCCCGGCCAGCAGTCGCATCGCCCAGTCGACCAGGGTCGTGTACCCCAGCGTTTCAACCGCGCCGGCGATGCGCGTGGTGACGGGTTTTGAGAAGTGGTCGGGGCTGTTGGCAGAATGCGGTGCGGAATAGGACATGTCTCTATTGTGCCTTGTTCGCGGGTGGTAGTTTAGTGATTATGCGCTCGCGAAGTTCCATTACCTTACACTTCCGGGCTGAAGCGTACGATCATCCCTCGGGATACGTGGATGCCGGTACCGTCATGAGCTGGCTCGATAAAGCCGGATATGCTGCCGCAGCCACTTGGGCCGGCGGCAACGTCGTGGCCACCTACATCGGGAACATGAAATTCGGTCACCCGGTGCCGGTCGATTCCCAAATCACCGCCCAGGCCAGACTGATCTACACCGAAGACACCCAAGTCCACGTCCAAGGTCGGCTAACGCTGCCCGACGTACTCAATGAGGACGGCGAACCCACGGTGGCCACCTGGGTGGTCATGGTCTATGAAGCCGTTGATGCCGCAGGCAATCCCAAGCAGATCAAGCAGTGGGAACCGCGCACCGAGGCTGGGCACCGGCGACGCGAAGTCGCCAAACAACGCTCGATTGAACACGTGCGCGGGGAAGAAGCACTGGGACAAATCTCTTTCCCGGAAGACGCCGACACCACCGCCGAAGTCGTGCTGCTGTGCTTTATCGCCCACGCCGCCGAAGTCACCCCGGGCTTCCGCTTGCAAGGCGGTTCGGTCATGAACTGGTTGGATGAGGCGGCCTTTGTGTGTGCCTCGCGCTGGGCGGGCAAACCCGCGGTCGCCGTGTTTGCCGGTGGCGTGCAGTTCTACCACGGCGTGTACGTGGGCGATATCGTAGAGATCGAGGCCCGGATCGTACACACCACGGAACGCTCGATGTATTTGGTGGTGCGTGCCTGGAGTGGGAAACCAGAACAGCGCAACCTGGGTCCGGTGGCCCAATCCATTGCGATTATGGTGGTCGCCGAGGAGGGCAAGGCCGAACCGATTCCGTCCTGGCAGCCACAGACCGAGGCCGAAAAACAACTCCAACACCACGCGATCGAGCTGGTTTCGATGCGAAATAAAAATGTGTATGAATGGTCGACGGTAGAAACGCCCTGACCGGGTAGGAACGTCTTTGCTCAAACTGCTGGCGCGTTTTGCGCGCCCCTATACCGGCCAATTAGTGGCCGTAGTCGTGCTGCAACTGGTGACAGTCGGCGCGATTCTCTTCCTGCCTGCTTTGAACGCCGAAATTATTGACGACGGAATTGCCACCGGCGACACCGACGTGATCTGGCGGTTGGGCGGCATCATGCTCGCGGTCGCACTGGTCCAACTGGCCGCTTCCATCAGCTCGGTGTGGTTTGCAGCCAAAGCGGCCATGTCCATCGGCCGAGATTTACGAGCGGCCATCTTCCGCCGAGTGTCCAAGTTTTCGTCCTATCAAATGTCCCAGTTCGGGCCCGCGACCCTGATCACGCGCGCGACCAACGACGTTCAACAACTGCAAATGGTCACGCTGATGAGCATGAGCCTGCTCGTGCTCGCCCCGATCATGGGCGCCGGTGGGGTGGTCATGGCCATCCGCGAAGACGCCGGGCTGTCCTGGCTGGTCTGGGTCTCAGCACCCGTGGTCATCGCGATCATGATTTTTGCCGGACTCAAGATGATGCCGCTGTTCCGCCAGATGCAAGAAGCCATTGACGATGTGAACCACACCCTGCGTGAACAGATCACCGGCATGCGCGTGGTCCGAGCCTTTGTCCGCGAAGATTACGAAACCCGCCGGTTCACCAACGCCAACCAGCACCTGACCGATCTGGCCGTCGGCGTAGGCAAAATCTTCGTCCTGCTGTTCCCACTGATCTCCTTGGTGCTCCACGGTGCCACCGCGGCGGTCTTGTGGTTTGGCGGGATCCGGGTCGATGCCGGCCTGGTCGAAGTCGGCTCGCTGACCGCGTTTATGCAGTACCTGTTGCAGATTTTGATGGCCGTCATGATGGCCACGATGATCTTTTTGATGATCCCACGTGCCATGGTCTCCGCCAAACGCATCACCGAAGTGCTGGCCACCGAACCCGAACTGACCGAGGGCGACCTCGACGTCGACGACGTGATCGGCCACCTGGAATTTCGCGACGTCACTTTCGCCTATCCGGGCGCCGACGCGCCTGTGCTATCGGATATTAACTTCAGTGCCGCACCGGGCCAAACCATCGGCATTATCGGCTCAACCGGGTCGGGCAAAACCACGTTATTGAACCTCATCCCGCGCTTAATTGATACGACCTCGGGCCAGATCCTCATCGACGGGGTGCCCGTAACCGACTACAGCCGCCAAGCATTATCACAAGCGGTGGGTATGGTGCCACAAAAAGCGTTCTTGTTCTCCGGGACGGTCGCCTCCAACCTGCGCTTCGGCGCGCCGCATGCGAGCGACGACGACATCTGGGAAGCGCTGGAAACCGCCCAGGCAGAAGAGTTTGTGAGCGTGCGAGAAACCAAGCAGGCCGTCGGGCTCGAGTCCTCGATCGCCCAGGGCGGCAGCGATGTCTCGGGCGGGCAACGCCAACGCTTAGCCATCGGACGGGCCCTGGCGGCCAAACCCAGCATTTATTTATTCGACGACTCTTTCTCGGCCTTGGATGCGACCACTGACGCCAAACTCCGGGCCGCACTGGCCGACCAACTGGCGGATGCCACGATCTTGATCGTTGCCCAGCGGGTCGCCACGATCCGCGACGCCGACCATATTCTGGTGTTAGAACACGGCCGCATCGTGGGCGAAGGCACCCACGACGACCTGCTCGCCACCAGTACGGTCTACCAACAAATTGTCGCATCGCAAGCAGGTGCCCATGACTGAAACCGTCGAACTAACAGAAGGCGCCGATCCGGGACGCAAACCCACGGCCTTCTGGCCCTCCCTGCGCCGGCTGGCCCACGTCTTCGCGCCGTATAAGACCAAACTGATCTTCGCGGTGGCGATCACCGTGGTCTCTGTCATCCTGCAAGTCTGGGCGCCGCTGGTCCTGGGTGAGGCCGTGAACGTCCTGTTCCACGCCGAGGGCATCGACTTTGCGGTGCTGGGCCAACTCATTACCCAGGTGCTGGCGATGTATGTCATCGCGATGGCCCTGATGTGGTGGCAAGGGCGCATCCTGATTATCATCGGCGTTGAAATCACCTACCTATTGCGTCAAGACGTCGAGACCAAACTCCACCGACTACCAACCAACTGGTTTGACGGCAAGCAACGCGGTGACTTGCTCTCGCGTACGACCAACGATGTGGACAACATCCAAAACGCGGTCCAGCAGACGGTCTCATCGCTGCTCAACGGGATTCTGACCATCCTCGGGATCACCATCATGATGTTCTCGATCTCCTGGCAGCTGGCACTGATCGCCCTGATCGCGGTGCCGATCGCGGCTATCGTCGTGGGAATTATCGGGCAGCGCGCCCAAAAACTGTTCTCCGCCCAATGGGCCAACACCGGTAAACTCAACGGCCACATCGAAGAAGCCTTCACCGGCCACGACGTGGCGGTCCTGTTCAACCGCGCCGATGCGATGGTCGAAGAATTTGATCAACGCAACGACGAGGTCTACCAGGCCAGTTATAAGGCGCAGTTCGTCTCGGGCATGATTCACCCGATCATGCAGTGGGTAACTTACCTGGGTTATGTGGGCATCGCGGTGGTCGGAGCGCTGCGCGTGGCCGCCGGGGCGCTGCCGTTGGGCTCGGTCACCGCGTTCATCCAGTACTCGCGCGAATTCAACCAGCCGCTGGGCCAGCTGGCCGGCCTGGCCAACATGATCATCTCGGCTGTGGCCTCGGCAGAGCGGGTGTTTGAATTCTTAGACGCCGACGAAGAAACCGATGCCGAAGGCCAGTTGCCCGAAGTGACCGGCGCGGTGGAATTCCGCAATGTGAGCTTTGGTTACGACGAAGTCACCCCGCTGATCACCGACCTGAACCTGAGGGTCAAACCGGGACAACTGGTGGCGATTGTGGGACCGACCGGAGCCGGCAAAACCACCCTGGTGAACCTGCTGATGCGATTCTATGACGTCGACGCCGGCCAGATCCTGCTCGATGGCACCGATACTGCCGCGGTCTCGCGCAGTTCGCTGCGGGAACCCATCGGCATGGTGCTCCAAGACGCCGTGTTATTTTCGGGCACCATCAAACACAACATCGCCTACGGCCGCCCGGATGCAACCGATGACCAAATCATTGCGGCGGCCAAAGCCGCACGCGCCGACCACTTCATCACCCAGTTACCCCAGGGTTACGAGACCAAAGTCAGCCTCGACTCAGATGCGATCTCGGCCGGCGAACGACAACTGCTCACCATTGCCCGGGCGTTCTTATCGGATCCCCGGCTGCTGATCCTCGATGAGGCGACCTCCTCGGTGGATACGCGCACCGAAGCGCTGATCCAACAAGCCCTGGCCACCCTGCAGCGGGGGCGCACCTCTTTTGTCATCGCCCACCGCTTATCCACCATCCGCTCGGCCGACGTGATTGTCGTCATGGATCACGGGGATGTCGTCGAACAGGGCTCGCACGAGCAATTACTGGCCGAGCGTGGAATGTACCATGACTTATACACCGCCCAAACCCAGCAGCACATCGAAGGAGGCCGGTGAGTTACCCATCAGGTCCCGGTAGTAATCCGTACGGCAGCCCGACGGCCAGCCCATACCCCGCGGGTTGGCCCAACCAGTATTCAAGCGGGTGGTCGCAGACCTCGCGCGGCGGCAGGAGAGGTCACCGCGCACACAACGCTAACGACAAGACCGCATCCGATCCGGGACGTTTGCACGTGGGTGACATCCTCGCGCTAATTGTCTACGTCGGTGGGTTCATCCTCGGTGGGATGCTGCTGATCTTTACCATTCCCGGCGTGACCGAATTCGGCGCCCAAATGTACGGTCGGGAGCCAGTATCGTTCAACGAGGTCCTCTCCGGCCCCGAAATGCCCGGCTGGTTCTTGATGTATTCCAACGTGGTGCTCTACGGGATCACCGGGATCATCATGATTGCGGTCTCCTGGCGGCCCTTCATCCAGTCATTCCGCTGGTTTGCCACCTGGTGGTGGGTCAAAGTGTTGCTGCTGCCCGTCATTTGGTTGGCCACCTTGATGCTGACCTCGTTTTTGCTGATCGTCTCAGGGCAAGAAGGCGATATCTCAGCCAACCAGGAGGCCGTCCAAGAAGCCGCCGGGGAATCCTCGCTGCTGGTGTCGATCCTGATTCTGGGACTGATCGGGCCCTTCGTCGAAGAATACATCTTCCGTCACGTCTTGATCGGCAAGCTCAGCCGCTGGATCCCGACCTGGGTGACCGTCCCGATCTCGATCATCGCCTTCACGCTGCTGCACTTCATCGGCGACCCGAACATGTCCTTTGCCACCGTGCTGCCGTATCTGTCGATGGCCATCGCCTTCACCGCGGTGTATCTGATTTCCAAGAAATCCTTTGCCTACGCGTGGCTGTCGCACGCGTTTAATAACGTGATGTCGGTGCTGTTGATGGAACTGCAATTCATGGAAGCCGCCGTCATCATCTAATATGGCCACCTCGTCTCCGCGGTCCCTGTCGCGCCAGATCCTGGGGCTGGCCGTCCCGGCTTTTGGCGCGCTGATTGCCGAACCGCTGTTCCTGCTGGCCGACACCGCCATGATCGGGCGGCTGGGGGCCGCAGAACTGGCCGGGGTCGGATTGGCCGCGGCGATCGTCCAGACCGTGACCGGCCTGCTGATCTTTTTGGCCTATTCGACCACCCCGGCCGTGGCGCGCTTCCTCGGGGCAGGCCAGCTGAACAATGCCCTGGCCCGGGGTCGCGATGGCATCTGGTTGGGACTGGGCCTGGGCACAGTCATTGCTGTTATTGGCTGGTACGCAGCTCCGCTGCTGGGCACCATTGCCACCGATGATGCGGCGCCTCATGCGGTCGCCTACCTGCAATACTCGATGCTGGGACTCCCCGCGATGCTGGCCGTGCTGGCCGCCACCGGCGTGCTGCGCGGACTACAAGACGCTACGACCCCGCTGATCGTCGCCGGGGGCGGATTTGGACTGAACATCCTGGGCAACTACGTGCTCATCTACGTGTTAGAACTCGGGGTGATGGGCTCGGCGCTGGGCACCTCGGCCATCCAGTGGCTGATGTTTGCGGTGTACGCGGCCATCCTGATCCCGCGGATGCGCCGCCACGAGGTCGGCTTTGCCCCCACGGGTGCCGGCCTGCGCGCCACCGCCCAGGTCGGCTCCTGGCTGTTAGTCCGCTCGGCATCGCTGCGCGTGGCAGTGCTGGCCACCGTGCTGACCGCGACCTCGTTGGGCACCGAAGTGTTGGCCGCCCACCAGATTGTCTTCAACGTCTATTCGACCATGGCCTTTGCCCTCGACGCGCTAGCCATCGCCGCCCAAGCACTGATCGGCAAAGAACTCGGCGCCTCAAACGTCACCGCGGTCCGAGCCCTGACCTCCACCATGATCCGCTGGTCCTTCGGCTTTGGCGCGATCACCGGCATCCTGCTGGGTGCCTCCGCCCCCTGGCTGCCGCATGTCTTCACGACCGACCCGGCCGTCATCGAAGCCACCACCGCCGGGCTGATCGTGCTGGCCATTTCGCAACCACTGTCCGGATATGTGTTTGTGCTCGACGGGATTCTGATGGGGGCCGGCGACGCGAAGTACCTCGGGTTAATCGGCATCGCGAACATTATCGTTTATCTGCCGGCACTGTACGGGCTGGCCCTCCTGGCCGCAGATGCCTCCCACGTCGGTGCGGTCGCCTGGGTGTGGGTGGGCTTTGCCGGCATTTACCTGACCGCCCGAGCCATCGGACTGTGGTTGCGGATCCGGCGTGACACTTGGATTCGTCTCGGCGCGCACTGAGCACATGAGCGATTAGACTGGAGCAGACATGAGCCACACAATAGATCCCGATACCACCGCTGTCATCTACCGGCCGATCCTCATTCGCGCCGGGATCGCCCTGATCTTTGGTATCGCTACCTTCTTCATCCAAGAGCCCAGTGCCGCTGTGGTCAACTACGGCACCGCGATCTTCTTTCTGTTCTCCGGATCCGCGATGTGGGAGTACCTGCGCCGCGACCCGGTCCCCGAAAAGATGCGCTCCCCGCTGTCAATGATTGCCGCGATCTGGATGCTGGCCGCCCTGACGCTGGTTGGCGTCCAACTCGGTGAACTGTCAGCGACCGTCACCTGGGTGACCATCGCCGCAGCTCTGGGACTCTCGGGGATAGCCGAATTGTGGGCCTACACCTGGCGCAAGAATTTTCCCCCGGCCCGGGATCACCTGATCGCCGGGATCGCCGCCATCGTGGTGACCGTGCTGTTCATCGGCATGGACCTGGACTACCACCGGATCTTTGGCATCACCGGCACCTATGCGTTGATCGTCGGGGTGCTGTTTGCCATCACCGGGATCGGCTACTGGTTGGATACTCGCAAAGCCGTCAAAGAGCACGGTTACCAGCCCCCGCGGCCCTAAAGCCCGCCGGAATTTCGCCCACAGCCGGTAGTTCTACGTTGCGTAAAACAACCACTAGAATAGAGCCGATCAAATTTTCAAAGGAGCACATCCGGTAGCCGGAACACATCATGGCAAACTCACCTAAAAAACCACGTGGGGGAT
>CALBOC010000405.1 GCA_937896705.1 uncultured Micrococcaceae bacterium
CCTTGTATTCAACTTCCAGGGTTTCGCGGTTATACCGGGCCCCATGACAGACCTCACAGGGCACATACACATCGGGCAAGAAGTTCATTTCGATTTTCAGGGTTCCGTCGCCGGCGCAGGCTTCACAGCGTCCGCCTTTGACGTTGAACGAGAACCGGCCGGCTTTATAACCGCGGACCTTGGCCTCCTGCGTATCGGCGAAGAGGTTCCGGATGTGATCAAAGACCCCGGTGTAGGTGGCCGCATTGGATCGCGGGGTCCGGCCGATTGGTGACTGGTCGACGTGAACTACCTTGTCGAGGTGTTCCAGTCCATGAACGCGACGGTGTCGTCCGGGGACGTGCCGGGCGTGGTTGAGCTCATTGGCCATGACCTTATAGAGGATCTCATTGACCAGGGTCGATTTGCCTGACCCTGAGACACCGGTGACGGCCGTGAAGACCCCCAGCGGGAATTTGACCGAAACGTTGTCGAGGTTATTTTCCCGAGCGCCTACGACTTCGAGCTGACGGTCCTTATCGATCGGACGGCGCTTGGGTGGGATCTCAATCGCTTTGCGGCCCGACAGGTAGTCGCCGGTCAGCGAGTTCGTGTTGTCGAGCAGGCCTTGCACCGAACCCGAGTGCACGATGTGGCCACCTTTTTCGCCGGCGTCGGGGCCGATATCGACAATCCAGTCTGCTTCGGCAATGGTTTCCTCATCGTGTTCGACCACAATCAGAGTGTTGCCCAGGTCGCGTAACCGGTGCAGGGTTTCGATCAGGCGACGGTTGTCACGCTGATGCAACCCGATTGAGGGTTCATCCAGGACATACAGCACGCCAACGAGGCCCGACCCGATTTGGGTCGCCAACCGGATGCGTTGTGCCTCGCCACCCGACAGGGTTCCGGCGGGGCGCTCCAGATTCAGGTAGTCCAGGCCCACGTCCAACAGGAACTGGAGGCGGGCATTGATTTCGATGAGGACTTGGTCTGCGATCTTGGCGTCGCGGTCCGAGAGTTCAAGCTGTTGCATGAACTCGATGCTGTGGTCCATGGGCATCGCGGAGACCTCGGCGATGGATTTGCCGCCGACCATGACCGACAGGGACGTCGGGTTCAGTCGCGTTCCCCCACAGGCCGGGCAGGCGACTTCGCGCATATACGAGCGGTAGCGGTCGCGCGCCTGATCGGATTCGGCTTCGTCGTGTTTCCGCTTGACGTAGTCGATGACCCCTTCAAAGCCGGTGGTGTAGCGCCGCTCGCGGCCCCATCGGTTGCGGTAAGATACTTTGACCTTAAAATCTTTGCCGTGCAACAAGGCTTTCTTGGCGCTCTTCGACAGCTTCTTGAACGGGGTGTCCATCGAGAAGCCGACTTCATCAGCCAAACCGGAGATCAGCCGTTGCCAGTACTCGCGGGTCCGCTTGCCGATATCCCAGGGTGCGATCGCGCCTTCGGCCAACGTCTGGTCCGGGTCGGGCACGAGGAGCTCTTCGTCGACTTGGAGCTGGGAACCGATCCCCGTACACGTTGGGCACGCACCGAAGGGATTGTTAAAGGAAAACGAGCGCGGTTCGATTTCGTCGATGTTGAGCACGTGACCGTTGGGGCACGACAGTTTTTCGGAAAATGACCGGTACTTGGCGCGTCCATCGGCATCGATGGCATTCCACTCGCCGGTGTTGCGGGCTTCCGGGTCGATTTGGGCGTCCACGTCGACATAGTCGACGACGACGACACCTTCGGCCAGTTCGAGGGCCGTTTCCACGGAGTCGGTCAGCCGTTGTCGGATACCGTCACGGATGACCAGGCGGTCCACGATCACGGCAATATTGTGTTTGATCTGCTTCTGTAGTTTCGGTGGATCCGAGAGCTGGACCTGCTCCCCGTCGACGATCGCACGGGAAAAACCCTGCGTCGACAGTTCCGCGAAGAGGTCGACGAATTCGCCCTTGCGACCACGCACCACCGGAGCCAGCACCTGAAAGCGGGTGCGCTCTTCGAGCTCAAGGAGCTGGTCGACGATTTGTTGTGGCGTTTGGTTTGCGGCAGGTTCGCCACATTCGGGACAGTGCGGCACGCCGATACGTGCCCACAGCAGACGCATGTAGTCGTGAATCTCGGTGATCGTGCCGACGGTTGACCGCGGGTTTTTCGACGTCGATTTTTGGTCGATCGACACCGCCGGGGACAGCCCCTCGATGAAATCGACCGAGGGCTTATCCACTCGACCCAGGAACATCCGGGCATACGAGGACAGGGATTCGATGTAGCGGCGTTGACCTTCGGCAAAGATCGTGTCAAAAGCCAGGGAGGATTTCCCGGAGCCGGACAGCCCGGTGAAGACAATAAATGCATCCCGCGGAATACGCAGGTTCACATTTTTCAGGTTGTGTTCGCGGGCGCCTTGGACCACAATCTGTTTTGGATCGTGGCTGTGAGCCGTGGCACTGTCGGATGGTGTCTGCGATGCCAGGCTGTTGGAGTGTTGTTGGCCTTGTGAGCCGTCAACGTTTTGTGTGGTGGTCAAGTACTCAGTCCCTCGAGTCAAA
>CALBOC010000406.1 GCA_937896705.1 uncultured Micrococcaceae bacterium
ATTTCGCTGGTCGGATATGAGACAACCCAATCTACCGTTGACTGACCGGGCCACTAGACTGGACAGTAATTCCACGAGTTTGATCTGACAAGAAGAGGATTATGACGCAGCAGCCTAACAATTCACCAGATTCGACCCCGTCGCACTCTCGCGATGCTATCGACCTGTCGAAGATCCCGGCCCAATCGTCGAATAGTTCAGCCGGTGGGTCCGAACAGTCTTGGGTCTTGGACGACGTCGACCAGCAGTCATTGCAGACCCTGCTGCAACACGCAGCGAGCGTGCCGTTGATCATCCACCTGGCGGCACCATCACATCCGGCCTCGAACCAAATTGATGCGGTACTGCAGCCGGCCATCGATGCACGCGCCGGTCGCATGGTGATGGGGCGTATTAACACCGAACGACATCCAGAACTCTTGCAAATGTTCGGAGTGCCCTCGGCCCCCATGGTGATTGCGCTGATGGGTCAGCAGGCCCTTCCGCTGTTCAACGAGGCAGTCAGTGCCGACCAGTTGGAACAACTTCTCAACGAAATCAACGCCTCAGCGGTTCAGGCCGGGCTGGCCAGTACGGTTCCACCGCTCGTTGAAGCCACTGATGCCGAGGGTCAAGCCGTCCTGCCACCGCTGCATCAAGAAGCCGCGGATGCCCTTCAGGCGGGCGACTACAATGCCGCGATCGCGGCCTACGATAAAGCACTCGCCGAAAACCCGCAGGACGACCAGGCGATCTCTGGCAAAGCTCAAGTGGCCCTAATGCAGCGCACCGCAGACGTCGATGCACAGCAGGTTCGAGCAAACGCTGCTGATCGTCCCGACGATGTCGATGCTCAGATTGCGGTAGCTGATCTGGATCTTTATGGCGGTCACGTCCAAGATGCCTTCGATCGACTGGTGTCATTCATTGCTCGCAGCGCCGGAGACGACAAAGACACCGCCAGACAGCATCTTCTGGAGCTCTACACCGTCGTAGGTGACCAAGACGAGCGGGTCTCAGCCTCGCGTCGTAAACTTGCCGCCGCCCTGTTCTAAACCCAGCCGCTTTTTAGCTGCTACATGTTGATATCCCCTGTCCGGACGAACATTGTCTTGGACGGGGGATATTTTTCTGACCAGACGTTTTACACTGAATGCATGTTAGAAAAATCAGCCCTGCTGGATCCGCATCACGCCGTGGTCATCCGAGCCTTGGGAAAACAATTCGGCGAAAAAGTCGCAGTCAACGGCATCGACCTAACCATCCCGGCCGGGTCTTTTTATGGGTTCGTGGGGCCCAATGGGGCTGGCAAGACCACCACCATGTCCATGATGACCGGACTGTTGCGGCCCGATCACGGTCAAGTCTGGCTCCACGGTTTTGACATGTGGCAAGCTCCGCATGACGCCAAAGCCATCATGGGTGTGCTCGTCGACGGGGCAGTGGTGTTCCCTCGACTCACCGGAGCTCAATTGCTTACCTATTCCGGTCTGTTGCGCGGCATGGATGCCGAGGTGGTGGCCGAGCGCGTCCCAGACCTCTTACGCGTCATGGATTTAAAAGACGCCGCCAACAAGATGGTGGCCGACTACTCAGCCGGTATGACGAAAAAGATCGGCTTGGCCGCCGCGATGATTCATTCCCCGCATGTGCTGGTTCTGGACGAGCCATTCGAGGCCGTTGACCCCGTGTCCTCGGCACGTATCCGAGCGATCCTCAACGATTACGTCGCCTCGGGCGGCACCGTGATGATCTCCTCGCACGTCATGGATCTCGTGGAACGCACCTGCGATCATGTCGCTGTGATTGATCGCGGCGAAGTCCTCGCATCCGGCCCCATGGCACAGGTCACCAACGGCTTGTCCTTGGAAGACCGCTTCGTGTCGATGGTCTCCACCGAACACGCCGGGGAGGGCCTGTCGTGGTTTCACACCTGATCCGGTTGCGATACCGGTTGACCTGGAACGGACTGCGGCGCTCCGTTGGGGCGACCATCGGAGCGATTTTTTCGGTCTTGGGGTACCTGTATCTCATCGTGCTGGCCTATCTGCTTGCCATCGTGGTCGCGCTGGCACCGGTCGAAGAACTCAGCTATGCCAATCGCGGCGGAGTACTGGTGTTGGCCGCCGCGGTCGTGCTGGTTATTTGGATCGTGGGCCCGATCGTCTCGTCTGCCAGCAACCCCTTCACCAACGCGAAGAACTTTTTGCCCTTTGCTATCCCGAATAAACAATTCGTCGCTGGCGTGGTGCTTGGTGGGGTAGTGGCCCCCACCGGGATTGGCACGTTCGTGTTGTTATTCACCGGTGCGGTCCTGTGGGGCTGGCGCCCGGCCGCGATCCTGGCCGGCGTGATCGCCGCGGTGCTGGGAACCCTGCTGTGCGTGACCGCAATGCAAGTCTTCGTCGGACTGATGACCAATGTGATCTCCAAACGAGCCGTCCGCGATGCACTGCAACTGATCGTCCTGGTGCCGTTGATGCTGGGCGGATTTGTACTCTTTGGCGCCATCGAAACCATTCAACAGTTCGTAGACATCCTACCTACAGTGGCCACGTGGGTGGCCTTCACTCCTGGGGGATTCTTGGCGCTGCCCTGGTTCGTTGCGCAAGGGCAATGGGGTCTGGCCGGTCTGCACCTCGTGGTCATGGTGGTCTATCTCGCGGCGTTAGTCCGTGCCTATGGCGCGGTGATCAACCGGACTACCCGCACCGCCGGCACCGCAGGGGAACAACAGCGCGAGCAAGCCGGGCTGGGGCTTATCGGTCGGGCCAAAACCCCGAGGCAAGCCATTTGGGCGCGCGCATTGCTGTACTGGTTGAAAGATCCGCGGTATTCCGCCAGCTTGGTGATTGTGGGGATTTTTATTCTCTTCGGCGTGCTCGAAACCACCGTGCTCGACATTGATTTTCTGTCCAGCTTCGTCAAGATTTTGCCCGCACTCATCGCGTATCTGCTGGCGTTTTCGATTTCAGCCGATCTGTCCTATGACTCCACCGGGTTCTCGCTGCATATCACCTCCGGGGTCCGCGGCCTCGACGACCGTGTGGGCCGGGTTCTCGCTTTGCTCACGTGGGCGTTGCCGCTGGTGGTTGTGGTGACGATTTTGATGACGATTGGTACCGGTGTGCCCCATCAGCTCGCGGCCTGGCTGGGGCTGAGCATCGGCGTGCTGCTGGTGGGGACTGGTTTATCTGCTGTGCTGTCTGCACGCTACATCTATCCGGTACCACCACCGGGCACCTCTTTGATGGCCTCACCCGAAGGCGGATTGGGACGCACCATGCTCGTCCAAACCGTCGGCATGACCGCCCAGATCGCGCTTTCGACGCCGGTCATAGTCTTAGCGATCATCGCGATCCTGACCGATAGTCAGTTCTGGGGGATCGCGACGCTGCTGGTGGGTGTCTTGTACGGTCTAGGAATCCTGTGGGCCGGGGTGCGCTTGGGAGCCAAATGGTACGAGCGGTCGCTTCCAGAAACCTATCAGTCCATCGTCAAGGTCACAGCGTTATACTGAACACACACAGTCTGTCCTGGACGCGCCTGGGTTGCGTGTCCGACTACAATGGAAGGCATGAATCTGATGAACTCCGTGTACGCTTCATCCACTGATTACGATCCGCACGAAGACACCAGCGGTGGCGCAACCGGTGTGCTGGAGCGCGAAGAGCAGCGCCAAGCCACCGAACCCGGTGACCACGAACGCTTCAAGCACTTCGTTCCCAAGGACAAACTCACTGAAGCCATTATCAATGGCACCCCCGTGGTTGCGCTCTGCGGAAAAGTCTGGGTGCCCTCACGCGACCCAGAGCGGTTCCCCATGTGTCCCTCCTGCCAAGAAATTTGGGACGAGCTAGAATCAGGGGACGACTCTGGAGACTCCGGCTCAGGCCGCGGTTTCTTCGGGTTCGGTCGCAAAAAGTAAGATAGCACCGCACAAATTTTGACCACCACATTCTGGTGGTCATTATTTGTTATGTCTACAACATCTCAGGCCATGAAGGAGGCTGTGTAATCACTCATGAGTGATGCGCTGTTTCATATCGGAGAAGACCTCCCACC
>CALBOC010000407.1 GCA_937896705.1 uncultured Micrococcaceae bacterium
CCGAACAGTACGCCACCATCGCCGTGGTCGGACCGAAGTCACGCGACGTGATGAACAAGCTTGCCCCGGGTGAGGACTTCTCGGCCGAAGGTTTTAAGTTCATGGAATTCCGTGACATCACCTTGGCCTCTGGCATTCCAGCACGCGCCAGCCGAATCTCGTTCTCGGGTGAGCTCGCCTGGGAGATCGCGGTGGAATCCTGGTACGGCATGGCCGTCTGGGAGGCCGTGGCCGAAGCCGGCGCCGAGTTCAACATCACTCCGTACGGTACTGAGACCATGCACGTGTTGCGCGCTGAAAAAGGGTTCATCGTGGTCGGGCAAGAAACCGACGGCACGGTCACCCCGCAGGACGTGGGCATGGAATGGATCCTCGCCAAACACAAGGACTTCATCGGCAAACGTTCGTTCTTGCGGGCCGACAACGTCCGCGAAGATCGTAAACAGCTCGTCTCGGTATTGCCCGATGATCCAGCGTTCCGTCTGGAAGAAGGCGAAGCGCTCGTAGCCCTGGACACCCCGCTGGATATCGAAGCGGGGCCGGTTTCGCAAGACGGCTGGGTTACGGCGTCCTACAACTCGCCGGCACTCGGACGTACGTTCGGTCTGGCCCTGATAAAAAATGGTTTTGACCGCGTCGGTGAAAGCCTCAAAGCCCTGGTCGATGGTGAGGAAGTCACCATGAAAATCGGGCCCACCGTCCTCTTAGACCCAGAAGGAGCTCGTCGAGATGGCTAATGTACAACAACTCCGGCGGTCACCGTTGACCGATCGCACCGAAGAACTCCAAGCTGCCTCCAGTAGTGCGGTGAGCATCCGCGAGGTACCCTTCACCACCCAGGTCGGACTGCGCGCCGCGCCCGGCACCGAGGGACACACCGCACTGGCCCAAGCTTTGGGTGGCTTGCCCGCCAAGGTTGGGGAAGTCATCGGAGACTCCTCATCCACTGCTGTGCTGTGGCTTTCTCCCGACGAGTTCCTAGCGATCGACCAACCCGACTCCGGTCTGGCCGCAACCCTCACGGATGTTCTGGGGGATCGTTCCGGACAGGTCTTGGATTTGTCCGCAAACCGGACGATCATAGAGCTATCAGGCCAAGCAGCCGATCTTGTATTACGTAAATCCTGTCCGCTGGATTTGCACCCACGGGCCTGGACCATTAACCAGGCCTATGTCACCGAAGTTGCCCACACCCCGGTCATTCTCTGGCGAGTAGCCGAGAATACCTGGTGGATTGCCCCACGAATTTCTTTTGCGAACCACGTGGTCAACTGGCTACTCGACGGGATGATCGAGTTTTCACCCTCGAAAGGATAAGTCATGGCATTAAGTGTGCTGGACATGTTCTCTATTGGTTTGGGACCATCGTCGTCCCACACCGTTGGTCCCATGCGGGCAGCTGCCCAATTCATCAACGGTCTAGACGCCGACACCCTGGCGGCAACTGAGCGAGCCCAAGTGGAACTCTTTGGCTCGCTAGGTGCCACCGGCATTGGGCATCACTCAGATACCGCGGTGATCCTGGGCTTGGCCGGACATGATCCAGCCACGATTGTGCCGGACCAAGTGGATGACATTATCGCCCAAGCCGAAACCTCAGCGACCCTGGAACTAGCCGGGACCAAGAGGGTCGCTTTTGACCGGGCCACTGATGTGATCTTGCACTTATCCAAGTCACTGCCGGGTCACCCCAACGGGATGAAGTCCTCGGTGTTCGATGCCAACGGCAACGAATTAGCCTCCCAGATCACCTACTCGATTGGTGGTGGGTTTGTCGTGACCGAAGAGGAGCTCGACAAGCCGCTGACCACCGAACGAAAGGTGCGCCACGATTATCGGACCGGAACACAGCTTCTAGAGTTGTGCCGACGTGAAGGTAAATCCATTGCGGAGTTGACCTGGGAGAACGAGCTCGAATGGCGCGAGCCCGAAGAGGTCCGGTCGGAGCTGTTGCATATTTGGCAGGTCATGCAGGACTGCGTGCAAGCCGGCATTGACCGCACCGAGACCACCTTGCCCGGTGGGCTCAAGGTCACCCGGCGTGCGCCAAAGCTCTACAAACAGTTGAGTCAAGGGGGCGCGACCGAGCGCACTGGGGACACCACCGATGCCCTGCGCGGCATCGAGTGGGTCAACTTGTACGCGCTGGCGGTCAATGAGGAGAACGCTTCGGGTGGGCGCGTGGTCACGGCGCCAACCAACGGTGCGGCCGGGATCATTCCGGCGGTCCTGCACTACTACACCCGATTCCTCGACGACGTCACCGACGACAAGATCGTGGAATTTATGCTCACCGCCGGCGCTATTGGCATCATCATCAAGACTCAAGCTTCGATCTCGGGTGCTGAAGTTGGTTGCCAGGGCGAGGTTGGGTCCGCATGTTCGATGGCCGCAGCCGGTTTGGCCGCGGTGATGGGTGGTACCCCGTCCCAGGTGGAAGATGCCGCTGAAATGGCATTGGAACACAACTTGGGCATGACATGTGACCCAGTCGGTGGGCTTGTGCAGATCCCGTGCATCGAACGCAATGCGATCGCATCGGTCAAAGCAATCAATGCCGCACGACTGGCGCTGCACGGCGATGGAACCCATAAGGTCAGTCTGGATCAAGCCATCGAAACGATGCGTGCGACCGGCGCTGACATGATGGATAAGTACAAAGAGACCTCACGAGGAGGATTAGCCGTCGCGGTCACCATGCCCGAATGCTAAAACTATGGCATTCAAGGCCGACTCTGGGTATATTCCGGGGTCGGCCTTGAGTTAGTTAACATTGAGGATGTTCCGCTGCGTCTAAGGAGTACCTTGTGATTCAAGGTTAGGACTAACGCAGCACAGGAGTGTTGACCAGCTCGGCATAGCACGCTCTGCTCTAGAGGGCATGGTGGGGCTATGCTGCGCGGTACCCGGAGATCTCGAAGACCACCCTGGGTGGGTCGCGTGGTGGGTCGCTGGTGGTGTGGCGGATGTCGCTGATCGGGGGTCGGGTGGGCACCG
>CALBOC010000408.1 GCA_937896705.1 uncultured Micrococcaceae bacterium
AAACGCTGATTGACTCTCGGCTGAGTAGCACGGCAACGTTTATTGAATTCGCCACGCTTACCGCCGACAATGCCAACACATTATTTGGCGACAGCGTTCGGGACGTCATCATTGCAGCGTGGCGCGACGTTGGGCTCGAAGTTGAGAACGTGTTGACGTGGCATTACAACAAAGATGTGCTCTCCACCTACACATCAGCACATTCGAAGAATGCGTGGGCTTTTATCCAAGATCTTGGGTGGCGCAGGATCCAGCCCCTCAGCGCAGATGGCGTCACCAATATGTTCACGTTATTGACCCACGCGCAGGCAGCAGGCCGCAAAGTCCACGTCTACACCGACCAGACCTTCATCCATGAGGTCTATGCCGTGTGACCCTGCCGCCGTCAGCTTGGGCCGCCGAGAATTTCAAGACGTAGGAGCCAGGAATGTCCACACCGTCGATACATATCCGCATTGAGAACAGCGACGAGCACGAGGTCAGTGCGCGCATTGAACATGGAGCAAAGCCGGCGACGCTGCCAACTCCTCATCTCACGGAGCCTTTCGAAGGCGCCGCTCTGCCGCGACCCACCCTTGATCCCACTTCCCCGCTTCCCGGGTCTGCGGCTCCGCTCAAGTTGGGGGTCGTAAGTAAAGGCACGACAGCCCTGCCGGTCCCCTCAGCAGAGGTACCCGGTTTACCTACCCAAGAGATTGCAGAAGATGAGCCAAAGTTACCCAAGCCCTATTAGGCACGCTCGATGAGAGCATCGATGGCTACGTCGTCTGGCAGCATCCAGCACATATGCGGCAACGGCCTCGACCAATGCGATGTTGGCGCGAAATTCATTGACGTTGATGCGCGGTTCGGCCTGGTGAGTCACCGCATGCGTCGCTTCAAAAAACATGACGAGGGGCTCCTCCTTGGTGCGGCGCACCCACCCATAATAATGCTTATGTGATGCAGCGCACCATGTCGGGCCGAGGCCCACCCGCATTGGCAGCATCTCGGTTCCGCCAACCCCAAGAAACGCTTCGGTGGCCCGAAAAAGATGCCAAACTCAGAAGCTGCAAGAAATTTATTGCTCAACGATCAGCCCTGCGCCCACCTCACGTCTTATGAAGGGCCAGCGCTCGCGAAGCTCAAGGTCATCTTCCGTTCAGTTGAAAGACCTAGGCTACCGGGGCACGCGACCCGCCAGCAGTGCAAACTTCGTATTTGATCTTTCACAATCTGCCAAGATCGTATACGATTTGAGATAAGAGTGTTTTTGATCTTCCCCAACCTATCGGAGGTATGGTCTCGATGAACGTCACTGCGTATGATTTTTCGGTCAAGCAGAACCGGCCGGGCAAAGTTGTTGCCCTGCACCTGAATTTCCCATCCCGCATTCAAGAACGCGGACGCAACCCGAAATTCCCCGGCTATTTCCTCAAGGCCACCTCTTCCATCGCTCCAACCGGTGCAACCATTGAGCGCCCCGCCGGCACTGAGCTGTTGGCCTACGAAGGCGAGATCGCCCTGATCATCGGCAAAGACGCTCGCCGTGTTTCCCCCGAAGATGGTTGGTCCTATGTTTCCGGTATCACCGCCGCCAACGACTGGGGCCTCTACGATCTGCGCCACGCCGATAAAGGTTCCAACGTCAAAAATAAGTCCGGTGACAACTACACCCCGTTGGGCCCAGCGATCATCAGCACCGAGGGCATCGACCCCGCCCAGTTGCGGATCCGCACCTGGGTCAACGGCGAAATCGCTCAAGACGACACCACCGAAGACCTGGTCTTCCCATTCGGCCAGCTGATTGCTGATCTGTCTCAGCTGATGACCCTGGAAGAAGGCGACGTCATCCTGACCGGCACGCCTGCGGGTTCCTCGGTCGCACAACCCGGCGACGTCGTTGAGGTCGAAGTCGATGCACCACAGTCTGACGGTGCGCCGTCGACCGGCCGGCTCGTCTCCCACGTCAAAGAATCATCCTTTGCCATGGCCACTTATGGACACGGACCAAAAGTTGATGACTTGCAGCGCGAGGAAGCCTGGGGTTCGAAAGAAAAAGCCGGGCTGACCGATCCGCGCGCGATCTTGACCGATGCACTGCGCGAGAAAATCTCCCAAACTGCCGTGGCAACCATCGTGGCCAACATGCGCAAACGCGGGATCAATAACTGCACTATCGATGGTCCTCGCCCAATGCACTCGGGACAGCAGATCCTTGGATTCGCTAAGACCCTGCGCTATGTACCCAACCGTGAAGACCTGTTCAAAAAACACGGTGGCGGGTTCAATAAGCAGAAACAGGCCATGGACTCAGTGCAGCCAGACGACATTGTCGTCATGGAAGCACGCGGCGAAAAAGGCACCGGCACCCTCGGTGACGTGCTAGCTATGCGCGCTAAGGTTCGCGGCGCAAACGCGGTCATCACCGACGGTGGTGTCCGCGACGCGGCTGCTGTTGCCGAAGTCGGCATCCCCGTGTATTCAAATGGCTACCACCCGGCCGTACTAGGCCGTCGTCACGTTCCGTGGGAAATGGACGGCACGATCGCTTGTGGTGGCACCACCGTGCAGCCCAACGACATCATCATTGGTGATGACGACGGTGTGGTCGTGGTCCCGCCGGAGCTACTGGTCGAAGTGATCGAAGAGTCCTTCGAACAAGAAAAACAAGACGAGTGGGTCTATGAACAAGTCAAAAACGGCGCTGCCGTTGATGGCTTGTTCCCACCGACCGGTGAGTGGAAAGCTAAATACGAGGCGTACCGCGCCGAGCAAGGTGACTAAATGTCTGTCAATGGTCTCTCTAAAGCTGATCAGGCGCACCAACATGTGCTCGATGGGATAACCTCGGGTCGCTATAAAGCAGGTGACCGGCTGGTGCTGTCGACCATCGCCCAAGAGTTGGGCATGTCGGTGGTCCCCGTCCGGGAGGCCATCCGACGGCTCCAAACCGATGACCTGGTTCAGTTTGAACGCAATGTGGGTGCTACCGTCACCGGGATTGATCCGGTGGAATACCAGTACACGATGGAAACCCTGGCCTTGGTAGAAGGCTATTCCACGGCGTTGTGTGCTCCGCTGGTCACCGCCCAGACGCTCACCAAGGCTCGCGGCATCAATGACCAGATGCGCGACATGTTAGACGAAGACTTTGCACCCGAGACATTCACGGCGCTCAACGAAAAGTTTCACTTGGCCCTGTTCGAGCATCATCCCAATCCGCACATTCTGGATCTGGTGAATCGGGGCTGGAACCG
>CALBOC010000409.1 GCA_937896705.1 uncultured Micrococcaceae bacterium
ATGCTGGACTGAACTTCAAACACTGAGTTGCCATAAACGCAACAGCGTTGCAGTAAATATATCGAGTGGCCTATCTCACAGTCAAGCTCAACGGAGGATGAACGTGAGGCAGCTACAACAACTCGTGCAGCGACCGACGATACCGCAGGGAGCGAGACTCTACGAATCGGCTAAGACTTCGGGGCCCTCGTCACCAAATCGGACGGTAGCTTTGCAACGCCAGCATTGCACTGTGGTCGCGCCTGCGGCTGGCGGCTCCAGCATGGCAGAGCATTCGGGGCAGAGCTGGTCAAGCCAACATGCTGGGTCGCCCATTAGCTTTTCCGCCTGAGATAGTCCTGAAGGATCCGCGCATGGTTGACCTGCTCGTCTTTGGCTGCATAGAGCAGCGTCACCCGGTCGTGATCATGTATCAGAGAGAGCAGCTGCGCGACGGCTTCGGCGTGATCCTCATCTTCGAGTTCGTGTTCATATCGGTGCGCAAAAGCCTCAAACTGCTCTGGATCGTGATCCCACCAGGTGCGCAGCTCGGGACTCGGAGCAATGTCTTTCAACCACAAATCAATGTGCGCCTGCGATTTGCTGAGTCCACGCGGCCACAATCGATCGACCAGCACGCGCTGGCCGTCCTCTTCGGCAGCATCATCATAGACCCGCTTCAACACGATTTTCGGTCTGCTCATATGCGTACCCTACGCCGCTGCCTAAACCGCTACAACCGGCCAGCATCCCACTGGCGAGCCCGTTTGTTCAATGAAATACCCGGCGTATCTCACCGGTTACGTCACCACCCTTAGTCGAGCGGACCGCATGCTTTAGCACCGTTGGAAGACCAACGACGATACCAGCCCAAGTCAGCCCCATTGTGCGCTCCAAAGCATTGTGCTTGGCTCAAATTGTCAGACGCATGTCGTCAACGAGAGGAACTTTTCCATGCCCCTCTATGATTACAGGTGTCCGCAAGGAGATGTTTTCGAAGCATTCTTCACGATGCACGACAAACCGGACACCCTCGATTGCCCGCACTGTGGTCAACGCGCCACCAGCAAGTTGCCAGCCATCGGGCCCTCAAAACGCAGCTCTGCGCAGATGCGCATTCTCGATGCCACCAACGCCACCGCAGAAACGCCCCAGGTGGTCAATTCCGTTACCGGTACTCATACGGGGCAACAGCAGCGATACTCTACCAACCCACTGCACCAGAAACTGCCGCGCCCATAATCGGCAGTCGCCTCATAGTCATCTGCTCCCACGCAGAGGAAGGCCCTACATGCTTGGCAACCTGTTCCCCCTGGATTCTGAAAAACCTTTTACCGACCAAGAAAAACTCGGGCATAATCGATACCACCCCGACATCC
>CALBOC010000410.1 GCA_937896705.1 uncultured Micrococcaceae bacterium
CTACTTCTTGCGTGGATAGCGCTGTTTGAAGTCTTCGGCGATATCTTTCATGTACGCAAATTCGACCCCTGGGTGTGAGGCGAAATGGTCGAAGAGTCGTTCCAGCATCAGCAACACTTGTGGGCGACCGGCGACATCGGGGTGAATAGTCATCGGATACACGGCGTAGTCCAATTCGCGATACACCCAGTCGAATTGGTCGCGCCACAGCTGTTCGATATCGCGTGGGTTGACGAACCCGTGGGAGTTCGGGCTGGATTTGATAAACATCATCGGCGGGAGATCGTCGATGTACCAGGATGCCGGGATCTCCACCAAATCCGTTTCTTCACCACGCACCAGCGGTTTCATCCATTCTTTAGCTGACTTGGCGTTGTAGTCGATATTGGTCCAGCTATCGCCAACGCGCACATAGTAGGGGGTAAAGTCCCGGTGCATGAAGGAATGGTCGTAGAGCATGCCCGCATCGGCGAGGATCTCGTTGGTGTGGTGCGACATTTCCCACCACGGAGCCACGTACCCAACCGGTGCCTGACCTGCGCGACGCTCAATGAGGTCGTAGACATATTCAAAGACTTCGGTTTCTTGTTCGCGCGTCATCTCTAACGGGTTCTCATGCGAGTACCCGTGGTGGCCGATCTCGTGACCGGCTTCAACGACCTGGTCGAATTCGTCGGGGAAAGTTTCAATCGAGTGGCCCGGCCAGAACCAAGTGAAGGGCAGCTCGCGGCGCTGGGCCAACTGCAGGAGTCGTGGTACCCCAACCTCACCGGCGAACATGCCCCGTGAAATGTCGTTCGGGGAGTCTTGGCCCCCGTAGGAACCTAACCAGCCGCCCACGGCGTCCACATCAACACCCACTGCGATATAGATTTTCTTTGCCATGTTTACCTCGACTCCTTCCCTAGTCGCGTATGCAAGACACTTCTCACACTAACTACGGGGTTGGAAGCTGTGTCAACCATTGTCGGATGCATTTGCGGAGAGAATCCGGTCACGTGCCGGATGGACGATTTTGTCTCGTCTCGTGTGCCGCAGGTTGTAGTGCAAAACAAGCACGCTAAACCCCACCGAATCGCGGTCTGTGATCCGGTGGGGTTTAGCCTCGAAGCGGGACACCTCGGGAGGTTGGCTCCGCTCACACGGCGCGTGACCAACCGAGGCCACTCGGGTTAGTTGCGCCCAGCGTTCTGGTGAGCGTTTTCATTGGCGACTGACGGCAGGTTGCTGTTGCCCTGTCCGTTGTTACCATTCCCGTTGTTGCCGTTGCCATTGTTCCCGGAATTGCCCTGACCGTTACCCTGAGCTGGGGTGGCAGGCTGGCCTGGTCCATTCGGGTTGGCTGGTTTGGCTGGACCGTTGCCACGCTGTTCGTCTTTATCATCGGTCGCGTCTTCGGCCCAGAGTTCTTCTTTGAACAAGTTCGCTACGGTGACGTTGTCAATGTACTCGCCGCGAACCGGGTCGGTGCCGATGGCAGCGTCGAGGATCGCTTCGGAGCCGGCACCCTTAAAGAAGTATGGGACCAGGTGGTTGGTGTGATCACCGGAAGCCCAACCAACGGTTGGCAGTTCACCGGCGGTACCGGTCATTTCGGTGAAGTTCGGGTCGTCTTCTGCGCCACCGAGGTAGCCGGTTTCGTGGTCAGCGGTAACCACGAGCAGGGTGTCATCCCACGAAGAATTCGTTTCGACCCATTCGACGACCGATTCAACTGCGGCGTTGAAGTCCTGGGTTTCTTCGATATTGCGGGTGGTGTCGTTGGCGTGGCCGGTCCAGTCGATGGCGCCACCTTCGATCATCAGGTGGAAACCGTCGTCATCCTGGCCCAGCACATTCAGGGCACCTTCGGACATAGTCGCCAGATCGGGCACATTGTCGTTGAATGCCACTTCGCCCGGCAGCTGGCCAGCTTCGCCACCGCTGCGGCCCTGCTGCAGGGTGGTTTCGGCCTGCGCCAGGCCGAAGACCTTCTCGGAGCTCACGGAGCCATCGGCCAACTCCTCGAAGTCAGACTTGGTTTCGACGTAGTCCCACTCGGTTTCGCCGTTTGATACCGCGTCGAAGGTCTCTTCGGCGATGTACTGGTAGTTCGGGGCGACTTCTTGGCCATCATTGTTGTACATCGGGTGGCCAGCACCCATGACAACATCAAGGTATTCGGCGTTGAGCATCGAGTCGCCGATCTCTAGATAGTTATTGCGACTCTCGTTGGCCACAGCATACGAGGCCGGGGTGGCGTGGCTGTACTGGACCGAGGAGACAACCCCGGCAGAACGGCCGGTTTCGTGTGCCAGCTCCGAGATAGTTTGTAGCTCGTTGCCGTCGGCATCAATGTTCAGCGCACCGTTGTAGATTTTGGTGCCGGTAGCCATGGCTGAGCCGGCAGCAGCTGAGTCAGTCGGTACGTTTTTGGTCCAGTTGAAGTCGTTCCAGGCAGCCTCGGGGTCGTAGCCGTAGCCGGCTTCGACGGAGCTCAGCGAATCGGTGGCCATGCCCACGAGGTTGAAGTCTTCATAGACCTGCACGGATTCACCGTCTTGTTCGGTCACGTCACCGGGTTCGCCCTCGGTGATGAAGCGTGACTGACCGGTTTCGTAGAGGTTCGTGCTGACCACATGGTTATACCCCATGCCGTCACCAATCATGACAATCACGTTATCTGGCGCATCGGTGGTGCTCGGGGCGGCGTAAGCCGGGGCGATCGATGCGCCCGCGGTAACGGCCAGGGCCAACACACCTGTGGTCGTGCGTTGGATGATCTTCTTAGACATCAAAAACTCTTTCCTTCAATCTGAGCGAGGCTGTGAGCGACGCTGCTCACCGGCGTCGTGGAGACGACCACAGGTCACGCTAGGCGCGCTGTGTGGCCTCTAGGTCACCGGAAAGTAAATCTCAAGCGAACTGTTGGTTCACCCAGGGTTGCGCAGCGAATTGTTCGCTGGGTTGAGCTGGTGCTTCGTTGGTTAGAGTTGGCTACATGAAGATTTTGTTGTTGGGTTTTGGGTCCATCGGTCGACATATCGTGAAGTTGCTCGACTACGATTTCACGGCGCTGGTCCGGGACATTGCGGCCCACCGCGAGCGCGGCACCATGGGTGTTCGGCTCATTACCGAATCACAGTTCGACGACGCTGTGGCCAAGGCCGACCTTGTGGTCGAAGCCGCCGGCGTTGCAGCGGCTAAGCAGTTTTTACCTCGAGTCCACAAACCCATGGTGTTGACCTCTGTGGGGGCGCTGGCCGACCCGCAGATCGCTGCTCAACTCATGACCCCGAACCTGCACGTCACCAACGGCGCGATCGGTGGTTTTGATCTGTTTGAGGCCGTGGCTGACCAGCTCGACCACATTTCCATTACCACTTCGAAAGATCCAGCCGGACTGATCCAACCGTGGATGAGTCCAGACGAAGCGGCTCGACTCGAAACACTCGCTGAACCGGAGACGCTCTTTGAGGGTAACCCGACCGCTGCGATCGAGAAGTTTCCGGGCAACGTGAACGTCGCGGTTGCCCTGGCCTACGCGACGCGCGGGTCACGCGCCTTTTCAGAAGCCTTGCAGCGTGTACAAGTACGGTTGGTGGCTGATCCGCTTCGTCCCGAGTCCGCCCACCGGATCGATGCCTCCGGGGAGGCTGGACAGTTCACCTTTGAATTCGTCTCGGCGCCCAGTCCGATCAATCCGGCCACCTCTGGGACGACCGCGCTGTCGCTGGCCGCCACAATTCGGCGCATCGCACCGCATATTCGCCGTGGCTGATCCCACCGTCGACAACCCGCCGCTTTGCGTGCACCCTTAGAATGGTGGGCATGACGGAGCTAGCGCCAGAACCCGACCACCGTGTGGCGGAGCGCAGCCCGAAGCGCTCGTCGGCACGGATAGAGTCCGGTGCGATTTGGGCTTCGATCAGCTTCGCGGCCCTGGCAGTTGTAGTGGGTCTGATCGCGTTTTCGAATAAACTCACGCCTTTGTCAGCCGATTATTCGGTGGGCACGGTCGCCGGGTGGACGACGGGCATCGCCGCGGGGGTCTCGGCGCTGATCGGGCTGCTGCTGGCCACCGAGTCCCCGCGTGGCAAACTGGGCTGGATGCGCCGTCGCTTTTGGGGCTGGTGGCTGATTGATCTGATCGGGCTGATCATCACGCACGGGGCCATCGCGACCCTGGCGGTGTTGAGCACCTTCCGGCTCTTCCAAGAAGCGTTTCAAGGACTCGTCGTAGATGCGATCGCCGCGACCCTCATGTTGTGTTTGGTCACCGCCGCAGCCTCGTATTTCGGGTTTAGCTCTGCTTCCCGGGCCACGACCGCCTCGATCTCGAATCTGCTGGCACTGTTTATGGCCGCAGGTGTCTTGGCCTCAATGTTGTTGGCCGAAAACCCGTACTGGTGGCACATGTTTTTCTCAGAACTGGGGACCGGCCAGGCAGGAATACTCTCGTTTTGGACGTTTAACACCACCCTGACTGTCTCCGGGCTGATGCTGACCACGCTGGCGAACTTCATTTCCCAAGACTTCAACGCCTGGGCCGCCCACCGGCGGCGCCAGAATAAACGCCGCGGGTACGTGCGGGTCCTCAAAGGCGGGATGATGCTGATGGGACTCTGCATGGTCGGGATGTCCTGGGTACCGATCAATATCAGCGATCCCATCCACACCGGCTTCGTGCAGGTGTTGGCGGTGACCTTCGGGTTGATGCTACTCAGTGTGCCAATCTGGTTACCGGGTGCTCCGGCAGCGATGTATGTCATTAGCTATTTGATCTTGGGACTCGGGGTGCTGGCGGTTGCCCTGTGGCACCCGTTGAATTATTACAATCTAACCGCGTTGGAATTGGCTTTTGCTGGCATTATTTTCGCATGGCTGGTGGTCCTGATTCGTACCCTGGACGCCATGTTGTCAGATATCACCAGCCCACAAGCCAGTCGCGACCCGCTGCATACGCAGCCAGCAGCCCGGGCTCCCAGCGCAGGTGGTGACCATGCGCCAGCCTAGGTCTCCGCGGACCGACGTCGAGCTCGCCCGGGAAGGCATCGTGCTCGCCGGCGGTGGCGCGGCTATCGCCTTGCAGGTTGCCCACCGGCCCGTAGCCGCCGGGGTGCAGCAGCATTCGAACTTCACCGCCGACCCGCTGGGCAGGCTGCGCCGCACGCTCCAATATCTGACGGCCGTGGTCCTGCCCGAAGCGCGAGCAGCTCGCGAGACGGTGACCGGCTGGGTAGCGCATGCTCATGAACCAGTCGAAGGCATCGCTGACGGTGCAGCCTATAGCGCCGCCGATCCGGACACGCAACGCTGGGTCACCGCCACGCTGTATTGGACGGCCGAGCAAATCCGCTGGCGCATCTGGGGTGACCAGCATCCCGATGAAGCCGAGCAGATTTATCGCAGTTACGCCGTCCTAGGCACAGCGTTGGGCATGCCCGAGGGCTATTGGCCGCCGGATCGTGTCGCTTTTCAACGCTACTGGGACGGGCAGCTCGCCACCCTGGAGGTCACCGACGCGTCCCGACAGATCATTGCTGACCTCTTTGCCGCACGCAGCGCTCCTCGATGGCTGCAAGCGGTCATGCCAACGGCCAGGTTTTTAACCGCCGGACTCTTGCCCGCCGAAATCCGCCTCCAGCTAGGACTGGAATGGAATGGGCTCGACGCTGTGTGGGAACATCGCCTTTGGCGCATACTCCGCACCCTCTACCCGCGTCTGCCCACCAGTATCCGCCACGCACCCGCGCGGTTCGTGGTGGCGGACATAACTTCATGAGGTGGAGTTTTATTCACTTCCGGGACGCTCTGAGACGAACCCATCCCAAATCTGCTGTGCCTGTTCCTGCGTCAGCCGCTGCACTTCGGCCCGCGGCATTTTCACAACATGAACCAGAGTCTGGACTAACCACTCCGGGACTGCGGGCTCCGTGCTTGGCTCCTGGGCCGCTTCCATGTCGTATGCGACTTTACCTAACGCGTCAATGGCCTCTGCTAACGGAACCGTCACTGGGTCCCGGCGCATTTCAGCAACTCGTTGCTGCACCTCGTC
>CALBOC010000411.1 GCA_937896705.1 uncultured Micrococcaceae bacterium
TGGCGGTGGCCCAGCCGCCTACGAGCCACCAGCGTTCAGCAATCGGCCACCAGGACGGGACGCCAGGCTGCAAGCCCCAGACAATCCCCAGGGCTATTAGGAGCACACCACCGAACACGCTCACGGTGATGCGCGGCCAGGTCTGAACACTTTTGATTGCTAGTCTGAGGGCCCGTGCTTTCACTGGTCGTAGCAGCCGCTTAGCCCAAACGTACCGCGTGGATAGTAACACCAGACCGGCCACCAGACCCAGCAACCCCGGCCCCGGAAGGACTAACGCAGCTACCCCGAAGATCATCAGCGCCCAGCCGGCGATTTCGATACCTCTGCGCTTCCACCAGGAAGATGATTTCGGTACTGGCGGGGTGATGTGTGCCATAGTTAAGTTTCTCATCCTGGCGCCTGATCAGCCAAGTGCCGTGGTGGGATTCTTGTGGCAGGGCGGGGAATCCTGGGCGCAGCCCATCAGCTGAGAGAACGGCAAGGAGCAGCTAATCTGTTGTTGAGCACAGGCGGCCATGATGGTGCGAACCCAAAAGGGTCCGCACCATCACGGCCGTTTTATATCTTGGACAGCCCTAGATCCAGCCCTGTTCCCACGCATACTGTGACGCTTCAGTACGAGTGCTAACGCCGAGCTTCTGCATAGCCGTGGAGAGATAATTTCGCACGGTACCCTGGGCGAGGTGCAGCCGTTGGGCAATCTGGGCGACCGTGGGAGCATCCCGTCCGGCACGAAGGACATCCAACTCCCGATCGGTCAGCGGGCATTGGGCCGCAGTCAGCGCGGTGGCGGCAATATCCGGGTCAACATACCGTCGTCCTGCCATGACTTCCCGAACCACATCGGCAATCCGTTCGACCGGCGTGGATTTCGGCACAAACCCAGCGACCTTTTCAGCGAGCGCGCGGCGTAGGACACCGGGTCGTGCATGCCGGGTGCAAATAATAACTTTCGTCGCGACGGTTCGGGCAATTTCCTGAGCCGCTTCAACGCCATCGAGCTCGGGCATTTCGAGATCCAGAATGCACACATCGGGTTGGAGTTCTTGTGCTGCTTGGACCGCGGCTCGCCCGTCGGCGACACCCGGTAAGATCTCGATGTCGTCTTCCATCCCCAGCAGTGTTTCCATTGCCGTCCGGATCATAGTCTCGTCGTCGGCTATCAGTACGCGAATCATGTGGTGGACTCCCGGGTCGGACTGGGTAACACGGCTTGCAGCTCAAAGGTATCGGCCTCTTGTCGCGTGTGAATGTCGCCTCCTGCTGAGCGATAGCGGGCGCGTAACCCGTCTAGGCCACTGCCGGGGTGCTTCGTCGCGCTGGTCGTGACACCATCATTCTGAATATCGAGGTGCAATGCCTGCTGGGTGGTGTAGAGCTGTATCCGGACCTCGGTGGCATCGGCATGCCGCAGAATGTTTGTGGTCGCTTCTCGCACTGCCAGCCCCAGGAGTCTGCTGACCTCGATGGTGCCGGTCGCATTCATGTCGGCTTCGGTCGTGACGTCAGTGGTGATATCTGCTGCCTCTAACACGCCCTGGGCATTTTGCAATTCTTCAGTCAGCGACACGACGCGCAAGTCTCGTACGAGCTGTCGGGTTTCCGTCTGTGCTTCTTCGGCCAGCGATCTGACCTCGGCGATCGCTTCTTGTGCTGCTGTCCGGTGTTCTTCGCTGGGTGCTGTCAGCAGCCGTTCAGCCAGCTCGGCCTTCAGCGCGATGACTTGGAGATGGTGGCCCTGGATATCGTGCAGATCCGAGGCGAAGCGCAGGCGCTCGCGGGCTACTGCCAATTGACTGCTCATGGTGCGCGCCTCGTCCAGGCGGGTGATCAAATGCCACAGCCAGCCGGAGACCAGGAAGGTGGATGGGACGAAGAGGATGTACATGATCAACCCGAACAGCAATCCACCGTCGACAAAGCTTGGGGCGCCGGGGTTGATCAACCCGTGGAGGGCAATGAGGGCCAGACCTGCTGCGGTGACACCCCAACGGTGTGAACGGGGCATAAGCGCCAACAGAATGCTCAAGGTGATCCACAGTGGGATGGCACCGTAGAACACCGCGCCGGGGATAAATAATGTGACAACCCAGCTCAGGGCGGGCAACGCCAGGATGCCGAAAGTGACCGAGCGACGCGGCCAGCCTGCCCCGTATCCCTCCCGCATCAGCCACGAGGCATAGACGCTGCCCACACTGCTGCCCAAGAACAGCACCAGCACGACAACGACCTGCCAGGTACTACCATCAAGCCTGTTGATCAGTGAGGTGACCACGAGCGCGGCAACCACGAGTAAGAAGACCGATATGCCGGCGATACTCAAGAACGTGTACCACCAGGTCAGCGTTATATCGCGGCCCGCGGTATCCGGCCGTTCAGAGGCAGCCGGGCTCACTGGCACTTGGCCGCTGGGGCGCAGCTTTGATGAGGTCACATTACTTAGTTTAGGACCATGACAACTGTCATGGGCTGAGCTGAAAATTGTCATCCCAACACGTGACGTATTGCCACTACCTGCAAGAAGGGAGGCCCGGAAAACTAGAGGACATGAACAACTTCATTGAATCTCTCCAAAACTTTGTCCTCGGTCTGCCAGAAGCCATCCAGTTCCTGGGGGTCGCGCTCGCAGCGATGGTGCCGTTTGTCGAAAATTATGGTGCGGTGGTGATCGGCTCGGTTGCCGGGATCCCCATCTGGGCCGTGGTGATCATGGCGATCGTCGGTAATCTGGCGATCATCGCGCTGCTGACCCTGTTGTCGGGCCGCACGCGAGACGCGGTGCTGGCACGTCGTGGGGGTGCCACGCCTCAGCAAGAGACTCTGAGCGGTAGACAGCAACGCGTTCGACGGCTCTTTGACCGCTATGGAATTCCAGGTGTCACGCTCATTGGCATGTTGTTGGTTCCAACCCACTTGATCGCTGTGACGCTCGTCGGGTTCGGTTGCTCGCGGGCCGGCGTGCTGATTTGGCAGGGCATCGGCATCACAGGCTATGCCGTGCTCTCTGGGGCTTTGATGTTAGGCCTGTTTAGCCTCACAGGACTATAGCGTGACCACAGGCCGCCGTCCTACTCGTCGGCGGCGGTCTTTTCATGCGGTACCACACCGGCAACATCGGCGGTAGGTGGTAACAGCCCACGCATCGCCACAACCATCAGCGCGACCAGTGCAACCACCAGCAGGACTTCGACCCCGATGTAATAATAGTGCGTGGTCGACCCGCCTTCGAAGGTGCCCTGCAGCACCCGGTCTGAGTGGACCGCCAACAGCGGTCGAATCACCGCGGTTTTGACCAAGAGCAGCACCAGGACCACCAGACCCCAGGAGCGCATCTTATTGAAATTCGGTAGCTCTTGATACCGGTGGTTGCGCCACAGCGTGAACAGTGCAACGAGCAGGAAGACACCGAGGACGACCTCAACGATATTCATCGCGAGGAAAACGCGCCGCCCAATCCCTAAGCCCAGCGGAATGGTAATCCCCGGGGCAGTGAACTTCAGGGGCGCTTCGAGAAATGAAATGCCGATAATCAGCCCTAACCAAATGGCCGGGATCAATAGCATGGATGCTCGTGCCCAGCGTGGCACATGAGCTGTTTTAATCAGCATTAGGGATTCTCCTTTGCACGAGTGCGGAGGAACAGCAGCACGCTGACTACACCGCATAATACATACGATACGCCGACAAAGATCCAACCGGCAGTGAAGGACTGGGTGACATCTTGGAGTAGTCCCATGACCAGGGGCCCGAGTGCGAACCCGGCGTACATGCCCATCGAGTTCAGTCCGGATGCCGCCCCGATTTTGTGTCCGGGCACGACCCGCAGTAGGCCCGCATTGATCACCACGTTGGCACCGAGCACGGTAATGCCGTGGAGTGCGGCGCCGGTCCATAACAGGGCCGGGGCTTGCCAAGCGGCGGCCCCGATAAATGCCAGGACACCTAACAGCGCACCGGCGCTGATGAGCATCAGTAGTTTCGACGGTTGGGCGCCGGCTTGCATCCGACGACTCCATGCCAGACGTGAGACCACCCCGATGACTCCCGAGACGGCTGCCGCGATCCCACCTAGGACCAGTGAGAAGTTCAATTCTTGGACCGCAAACAGTGGCAGATAGACGTTGGTGGCTTGCATGCCCATGCCGGAGAACATCGCGATGACCGCGAAGAAATACACCACGGCCGGCATCTTGTCTTTGGTCGACACCGCTGACATTTGCCCGGTGTCGACGGTGACTTCTGGTGGCTCGGGTTGCGGCGTGGTGTTTCGTGCTGCCAGCTGAGCAGGCGAGGGTACGTACTTCAACGAGATCAGCCACAGCACAACGCTGACGACGGCTCCACCAAGTGCTGCACCGGTCCACCCGAGTGCCAGGGCAACCGCGGGGAAGAACAGTCCCGAAAACAGCTGTGAGGCCTGCACACCGGATTGTTTGACCCCGATCCAACCGGTGCGTTTATGCGCCGGTACGGCCCGAATGATCACCCGGTTCGTGGTCGGATTAGAGATGGCTTGAGCCGGCCCGGCAAGCACAGCGGCAACTAGGAGCAGCCAGTAACTGTGCGCGAAGGCTGCGACCACGAGTGCCACGGCGGTGCCCACAAAAATGATGAGCATTTGGCTGCGGGCGCTGATCTTATCGGCGAGGTTGCCCAACCAGATACTGGACACCGCCGCTGCCGCGAAGACCACTGTGACAATGAGTCCTAACTGGCCGGCAGTAATGCCCATTTGCTCGATAATTAGTGCCGAAGACACGGAGATTCCGTAGTTGAAGAGCGGCCCGGCACCCATGGCACACAGCAGGATAACCAGCAGACCGGTGGAAGCTGATGCGCGAGGAGAGTTAGGACTGTTCACGTTCCTT
>CALBOC010000412.1 GCA_937896705.1 uncultured Micrococcaceae bacterium
TATTCCGACCATTTGCACTCACCGTGGTGCTGGCTATGGTGGGCTCCACACTGGTTGCACTGACGATCGTGCCCGTGTTGGCCTACTGGTTTATGCGCAACCAACGCATCCGTGGCGACCAGGCCCGCGTGATGGAAAATACCGACATTCGAGTTACCACCAACTGGTTGGCTCGGATCTATCGGCCGATCATCACCTGGGCGATTCGTTCCCGGGCGACCCGCTGGTTCACCGCAATCACCGCGCTGGCAGTGTTTGCCGGTTCGATCGCGCTGGTGCCAGCGCTAAAGGTGAACCTCCTGGGCGACACCGGGATGAATATGCAAGTGGTGACGTATAGCGCTCCGCAGGGTTCCTCGCTCCAACGGACCTCTGAGCTTGCCCGTGACCTAGAGGCGGTGCTGGATGACGTCGAAGCGGTCGAAACGGTGCAAACCGATATCGGTGGCGGCCAGACCATGATGAGCCCCGGAGATGATGAGGCGACGTTTACGCTGATCACCGAGGCCAGCGCGGACCAACCAGAAGTTGAAGCGAACATCCAACAGACGCTGGACGACTTTTTTGCAGAGAACCCCGACCATGGGGAATTCCAGATGGACACCGGGGACGCCGTGATGGGATCTGATACCGTCGACGTTCGGCTGGATGCGCTCAATGAGGACGACCTCGAAGAAGCCTCCGAGACCCTCGTAGACGCTTTCGAAGAACTCGACGAAACCGCCCAGGTCGAGTCCGATTTTGCGGCAGAGCAGCCCTCTATCGAGATCATCCCGCGAGAAGACGAGGTCGCTCAGTACGGGATGACCGTTGCGGATGCGATGGGCCTGATTGTTTCTCACACCGCTGAGTTCCCCGTGGCTGACGTGACCATCGACGACCGCGAGCTGGAGGTCTTTATTGAATCCTCAGCAGCCGTGGACACCGTTGAAGACCTAGAAAACTTGGACTTATTCGGCATCCCACTGACGGATCTCGCGGAGGTCAATCGGGTAAATATCCCACCCACCGTGAGCACGATGAACGCTATTCGCACCGTGACCATCTCGGTGACGCCGTCCTCGACCGATGATGTCGGGGCGACCACCGCAGCACTGAACGAAGCGATCAATGACGCCGATCTTCCGGACGGGGTGCAGTCCGAACTTGCCGGTGTGGCAGAAGAAATCGATACGACCTTTGAGCAACTTGCACTGGCAATGGTTGCTGCTGTACTGCTGATTTATGTCGTGTTGGTATGGCTGTTGAAATCACTAATCCAACCGCTGGTGATGTTGGTGTCCATCCCGTTTGCCGTAACCGGCATGATTGTGGCCCTACTGATCACCGGTACGCCGCTGGGTGCGACCACTTTGGTCGGGATGCTGATGCTGATCGGTATCGTGGTGACCAACTCCATTGTCTTAATGGACTTGATCAACCAGTATCGTCGACGGGATGCCACACTGGAAGACGCAATCCTTGCCGGTGGGCAAAACCGTGTACGACCTATCATCATGACAGCAGCCGCAACCATTGGTGCTTTGATCCCACCGGCGCTTGGTTTAGCGAACCAGTCGAGCTTCGTTTCGGCTCCGATGGCGATTGCGGTGATCGGCGGTCTGGTGGCCTCAACACTGATCACTTTGGTCATCGTGCCGGTGCTGTACCGTATGACGGAGGGCACCGCAGAGACCTTGAATCGGCGCCAGGCCCGCAAGGAAGCAGCGGCGCAAGAAGTTCACTCTGCGCCAAGCGAATAAGGTCTGTTTTTTCAACCCGACGCTACAGTAACGTGGAGAGATATGAGCAACCAAGGCCCAACAAACGGTGACGACCACGATCCAATGTCCGAAATGTTTCGGCGCATGTTTGGTGGCAACGCCCCGGATCCAGAAGAAATCCAACGCGCCATGAACCAATTCGGTGGTGGCGGCATGCCATTTGATCCCTCCATGATGGATCCCCAGATGATCCAGAACATGATGCAGCAGTTCCAATTCATGATGCATTCTTCTGACGAAGAAGGCCCGGTCAAGTGGGACTTAGCTAAGCAGACAGCACGTCAGACGGTAGCCGGGCAGGACCCCTCCGTGGGCTCCTTTGCCGCTAAAGAAATTAGCGATGCCTTGCGCCTTGCTGATTCGTGGTTAGATCAGGCCACCACCCTGGAGCCAGCCAATGTGCCGGTAGTCTCCTGGTCGCGAGCCGAATGGGTGGAATCCACGATGGACAACTGGCGTGAAATGACTGAGCCGGTCGTGTTATCGCTATCCGAAGCGCTCACCCGGGCAGTGACCGAGCAACTTCCGGGTCAATTGCCTGAAGAGCTTCAAGGTGCCATGGGAAATATGGAGCCGATGATGAAAAATCTCGGCGGCTCGATGTTCGGCCTACAACTGGGACATGCCATCGGTGAACTGGCCCAAGAAGTCTTATCCGGTACCGATACAGGTTTCCCGGTCGCAGGACAACGGATGGCGATGGTGCCCGTCAATATCGAAGAATTCGGTGATGGACTCGATATTGAACCCGATCAAGTTCGGATCTATCTGGCATTACGTGAAGCTG
>CALBOC010000413.1 GCA_937896705.1 uncultured Micrococcaceae bacterium
CCACTGTCCGTGACCCAACTGGGCGCCGGACGCAAGGAGTAACGATGGCACAATCTCGCAAAGACGATCACATCCGGTTGGCCGCCGTCCAACAAGAACAGCTCGTTGACACCCGTAACGCGTTCGACGACGTCGACTTCATCCACCACGCGCTGGCCGGCATCAACGAGGACGACGTTGATATTAGCGCCCAACTGGGCCCCTGGACGATCCCCGCACCGATCTACATCAACGGGATGACCGGCGGGACCGACACCGCCCTGCCCATCAACCGCGCGCTGGCCCAAGCCGCCGCGGCGACCGGCGTCCCGATGGCCTCCGGATCGGTAGCCGTGGCCCTGGAACAGCCCGAAACCGCCGCCTCATTTACGGTAATCCGCGAGCACAACCCCGATGGCATCGTCTGGGCCAACCTCGGTGCTGGCCGAACACTCGACCACGCCAAAGCTGCCGTCGACCTGCTGGCGGCCGACGGACTACAACTCCACGTCAACCCGATCCAAGAAACCGTCATGCCGGAAGGCTCCCGCGACTTCGGGCAGTGGCTGGGCCTGATCGAAGACATCGTCGCCGGGCTCGACGTGCCCGTCATCGTCAAAGAAGTCGGATTCGGGCTCAGCGCCAAAACGATCCAACAGCTCTATGAGCTGGGCGTGCGCATCGTCGATGTGGCCGGCTCGGGCGGCACGAACTTTGCGCGCATTGAAAACGAACGTACCCCGCACCCCTCCAACGCCATCGACGTCCACGCCAAATGGGACTGGCTCGAACCGATGGGCCTGACCGCCATCGACTGTCTGCTGGACATGACCCGCATCCCGACCGATCTGACCGTGGTCGCATCCGGCGGGGTCCGCAACCCGCTGGACGTGGTCCGGGCCCAAGCCCTGGGCGCACACGCCGTCGGGCTGGCCGGGGCGATGCTGCGCGTGGCTATGTCCGACGGGGCCGAAGGCGTAACCGAAGTCCTGAACCTCTTCAAAACTCGCATCCGGCAGGTGTACGCGATGCTGGGTGCTGCTAACGCGAGTCAACTGCGCGCAACCGATGTCATCATCACCGGAACCAGCGCCGAACGCGCCCGCGCACGCAATATTGACGTCACACGGTTCGCTGATCGGTTCAGAATTTGACCCGACCCTCCGGTACCGTCCACAGTAAAGAGCACGTTACGTGAAAAGGAATGCCGTGATCGATCCAACGCCAATTGAACCCTCGAAGTCCACGTATGACGACACCTTCAGCACCGCCGTGCCCACCCGCTGGGTCGGTCCGCTGCGCATGACCGGGGCAGCCTTCGACGGCGTCGAAGAAGTCGACGTCCCGCTGGCAACCTACGAAACCCCGCTGTGGCCATCCGTGGGACGCGGTGCAAAAATCTCGCGCATGCTGACCTCGGGCATTACGGCGACCGTGCACGACGAGCGCATGACCCGCTCGGTGCTGTTTACCGCCTCCGACGCCGGTGCTGCCCAAGCCGCAGCCGACACGATTGCCGCACGCTTCGACGAACTGGCCGAGGTCGTAACCGCCGGATCCCGGTATGCCCAACTGATCGAGGCGCACCCCGAAATCGTCGGCAATCTGCTGTTTGTCCGGTTCGCCTTCCTAACCGGCGACGCCTCGGGCCACAACATGGCCACCGCGGCCTCCGACTCGTTGATGTCGACCATCCTGTCCTGGAACATCGGCCTGTCCTACGGCTCAATCTCGGGGAATTTCTGCACGGACAAAAAGGCCACCGCCGTCAATGGGATTCTGGGTCGCGGCAAAAAGGTTACCGCCGAGCTGATCATTCCCCACGACATCGTCGAGAACAACCTGCACACCACCGCCGACAAAGTCGTTCAGCTGGTGGTCACCAAAAACTACGTCGGCTCAACTGTGGCCGGGGCCATCCGCTCGGCCAACGCACACTTTGCCAATATGCTCTTAGCGTTCTACTTGGCCACCGGACAGGACGCAGCAAATATTGTAGAAGGATCCCAAGGATTCGTGTGGGCCGAGAACCGCGCCGAAGGCTTATACTTCGCCGTGACCCTGCCCCATCTGATTGTTGGCACCGTGGGCAACGGCAAACACCTGCCCTACATTGAAGAGGCGATGGCGCGCATGGGGATCGGTCAACGTAGCGAACCCGGCGCAGATTCGCGTAGACTGGCAAGCTTGATTGCCGCGAGTGTCCTGGCGGGCGAACTGTCGCTGCTGGCAGCTCAAACCAATCCCGGCGAACTGATGGAAGCACACGTAGCCTACGAGCGTCCGCAAGCACAGGCAGAATAATAAAGGAGTCATCGGTGAAAATAGGCATCCACGACCTGGAAGTCGCGACGTCCCACTACGTGTTGGACCTCGATACGCTGGCCGAACAGCAGAATATCGATCCCAATAAATTTCATCTCGGATTAGGCCAAGATACCTTCTCGATGCCTGCGCCCGATGAGGACATCATCACGATGGCAGCCGAAGCCGCTGCCACGTTACTGGAACGCCACGACGTATCCAAGATCCGTCAGGTGCTCTTTGCCACCGAATCCTCGGTCGACCAGTCCAAAGCCGCCGGCGTCTACCTGCACGAACTGCTCGGCCTGCCCGCCAATGTGCGCTCTGTTGAACTAAAACAGGCCTGCTATTCGGGCACCGCAGCACTGCAGATGGCCGTCAATGCCATCGCGCGCAACCCCGAAGAACAGATTTTGGTCATTACCTCCGATGTCGCCCGTTACGCGCTGGACTCCGGTGGCGAACCAACCCAGGGTGCCGGTTCGGTGGCCATGTTGGTCGCAGCCGACCCAAACCTGGTCGAAATTGAACCCGGCTCGGGCTTCCATAC
>CALBOC010000414.1 GCA_937896705.1 uncultured Micrococcaceae bacterium
CCCGAGTCGTTAGACTAGATCCATGGATTTCTTGCAGATGGTGTTACTAATCGAATACGGCCTCTATGCCGCGCTGGCGCTGGTCGGTGCCGGTATGGTGATCTGGGCGATGGCTGACGCGGTACGCCGCCCGGCCACCACCTTTGAAAACCACAGCAGACAAACGAAATCCACCTGGCTGCTCATCCTGGGCGCCGCCCTGATCTTTGGACTCGGATCAGCCGCGCTGACTGTATTATATGGCGGTCGTATCGGACTGTTCGGCCTGGCCGCTATCGTGGCCGCTGGTGTCTACCTGGCCGGTCCGAAACGTGAATTCCAAATGTGGTCCTACTGACGAGGTAAAGTGATCGCCATGGCTACAACATCGAAACTGGTTCTCCTACGCCACGGACAATCCACGTGGAATGAACTCAACCAATTCACCGGGTGGGTCGACGTCCCACTGACCGATCAGGGACGCAAAGAAGCCGCCCGCGCCGGCGAACTGCTCAAACAAGAAAATCTGCTGCCCGACGTCGTGTACACCTCACTGTTGCGTCGTGCCATTACGACCGCAAACCTCGCGCTGGAAGCTGCTGATCGTCAGTGGATTCCCACCCAGCGCAGCTGGCGGTTAAACGAACGACACTACGGTGCGCTGCAGGGCAAAAACAAAGCCCAGATCCGTGAAGAACACGGTGATGAGAAATTCATGATCTGGCGTCGGTCCTACGACACCCCACCACCGATGCTGCCGGATGACCACGAGTATTCCCAGTACCGGGATGAACGCTACGCGTTGCTGGGTGAAGATCTGCCCCGCACCGAGTGCCTCAAAGACGTTGTAACTCGTCTGGTGCCGTACTGGTATGACAACATTGTGCCAGACCTTGCCCAAGGCAAGACCGTCTTGGTGGTGGCCCACGGGAACTCGCTGCGTGCGCTGGTCAAACACCTCGAAGCGATCTCCGACGACGACATCGCCGAGCTCAACCTGCCAACCGGTGTCCCGTTCATGTACGAGATCCAAGACACTATGCGTCCAACCGGCACCGCACGATTCCTTGACCCCGACGCAGCCGCCGCAGGTGCCGCTGCCGTCGCCGCGCAAGGTAAATAAGCCCGGCTACCCGTGATAGCCACGTCATGATACTGGTCATCGACCTTCACGGGTTCACCACACACATCCTGACCCAGCAGCTCGGGGCGGTCCACCGCGTCACCGCCGCCGAGCTGCCGGCGTTAACTCTGGCTGCGTACACGCATATTATCGTCACCCACGGACCAGATACCGTTGACCTGACACAACTCACCGGCCTCCCACAGGTCCCGGTGTTAGCCATCGGAGCCGGCTATCAACACCTCGCCGCCGCGTACGGGCACACCACGGTCGGTGCCGCACAACCGGTCTATGGGCAGACCGTAGCCCACCAGCACACCGCCACAGGACTTTTCACCGGCGTAGCCCCGCAAGCACCGTTGGTCAGCTACCACCCGCTGCGACTGGTCGACCTTGAGATAGCAACATTCACCGCCCACGCCGTCGACGATGCCAACGCGGTGCTGGCCTACCGTGTTAACGGCACGAATCACTGGGGGCTGCACGCCGACCCGGCTGCCTTGCAGTCGGCGCAGGGGAACAAGATCATAGATAACTTCCTCGCGCTGGCACCAACGAATCCCGCACATTCCAAGCCTTTCTCCTCTCGACCGTCAGCGGTGCGCCACGCAGCAGTCTTTACCCGCACCGTGGCAGGGCTGTTGAATACGCCCGCGACGTTTCGGCGGCTGCAGCAGGAGGCGTCAGCGGCCTTCTGGCTGGATTCGGCTGCAGCGCATCGGGGACAAGGTGACACCACCATCATGGGCACCAACGCGGGTCCGCTAGCCGAAACCGTTCGCTGGGATGCCGAAACCGCCCAGCTGGAGATCCACCAGGCCACCACCACGCACCGGACGACCGGCGACATTTTGGATTACCTGGAAACCAATACCTGGCAACCGATCCAGCCCGTGAACATGCCTGGATTTACTGGCGGATGGGTCGGGTACCTGGGTTATGAAGCCAAACAGGCCACCGTGGCTGAACATCTGAACCGCTGGCAGGCACCAACCCCGGATGCCTACTGGATTCGACCGCAAGCCTTCCTGCGCTATGACCATCACCAAGAGCAGACCACGCTGTTTGCGATCGAAGACAGCCAGCTCCTCGATGCACTCGAAACCGCTCTGGTGTTCGGCGCCCCCGCAGGCCCGGAAACTCCGGTTCAGCGCCCATCGTCGGGTCAGTGGCGGCTGAGCGCAACCGAATATGCCGACCGGGTCGCCCAGATCCAAACCATGCTGCATGCCGGGCAAGCCGCGGGTATCTGCTTGACCGACACATTTGAATTCGGTGGGTATCAGGGTGAGGGCTTAGCGCTCTATGAGCGATTACGAACCCATAACCCCGCGCCTTATGCGGGCTATCTACGATTTAATACCTTTGACGATGCGATCGAGGTCTTGTCTGCCTCACCGGAAAAATTTCTTGGGGTGGATGCCACCGGTGTCGTGGAATCCAAACCGATTAAAGGTACCGTGGCCCGCAGCAGCGATCCGACCAAGGACGCACAGATCGCCACCCGGATGGCAACCGACCCGAAATTCCAATCCGAAAATCTCATGATCACCGATCTGTTGCGCGATGATCTAGCCAAAGTGACCATCCCGGGCTCAGTGAAAGTGCCAAAACTCATGGCGGTCGAAACCTTCGCCACCGTGCACCAACTCGTCACCACGGTCACGGGCCAACTCCGACCCGAGATCTCCGCGGCGGCTGCGCTGCGCGCGGTCTTTCCCGGCGGTTCCATGACCGGCGCCCCAAAACTCGCCAGCCTCGAAGCCCTTGAGACCTTGGAAGCCGGACCCCGCGGAATCTACTCGGGGACCATGGGGTGGCTGGGCGATAACAACACCGCCGAGTTCAATGTGATTATTCGCAGTATGGTCATCGACAACGGTGTTCTGACCATCGGGGCCGGGGGAGCGGTCGTGGTGGATTCACAACCGGTCGCTGAAGAACAAGAGAAACGGCTAAAAGCTCAAGCGCTGCTCGATATCCTCGGGGAGGGATCATGAACAAAACTCTGCCGCTGGCATTTGTGTGGCACCATCCCGAGTTCACGCCGATCCAGCCTGCCACCGCCTCCACACCGGTGGTCGCTGACTCGTGGCGGGTCTGCAACGGCAGCACGTGGGGTCTTGAAGAGCATCTGGCGCGCTTTATGATCGGCATGGCCTCCCAGCATCAGATCGTTGGGGCACTTCCGAACCTTGACGCGACCGCATTCGCACAGGCCCTTGCAGCGCGACTACAAGTCATCGCCAGCCAGCACCCTGGAACTGACTTTTTCCCGCGCATAAGCGTTGAGGCGCACGACGGGAGTTATCGTGTCGTTCTACTGGTGCGGCGCGCACCGAACATTCGTCCCAGCACCACGCTGAGTATCCCGGATTTCACCGACCCGCGCATCAGGCCCACGGTCAAAGGACCAGATATTGACCT